>NC_018000.1:6190000-6476459 GCF_000265205.3 Sinorhizobium fredii USDA 257 | reverse complement strand
ATTATCCGATGCCGTCATTCGCTGCCGGCCTCATCTTTATGTCCATCGGACACGGCTGCCTCCAAAGCCATGCCGCGCCCGACGAACGCCCTGTCGCAACGAAACCGGGCTCCTCATATCCCGTCCCGCCGCGCGCTGCGCTCCCCCGCTCGCCTCGATCAAGCGAATGTCCCCTCGCGCCTAGTCCTATCGATTCCGTGCGGCCGTCTTCAAGCCATCCGGTCCTACCCATTGTGACTACACCGCACCCTCGTACGAAGCGGGTAGCCGAGGTGGTCTCCTTTCCTCTTGAACGCACACCGACACAGTATCGATGGGAACCACACCGACAACCGTAAGGCGAAATGTCCTCGTTCCGCGACGAAGCTCGTCCGGCTTAACCATCTCGACTTGTCTGATTGAACGACGTGGATTTCCCCCGCCACAGGGAACAGATAATCCAAAGCCATCTCGTTGAAATGACTTCAAACCTCTTTATACAGATGTAATCCGTGTCCCCTGTGGAAGCCATTTAGGCAGGATCGAGGGGCAAGATCAATGGCGATTTTTACCGCTTCTTAAGCGCTGCCGGTTGACTCTCGTGCGGCGTTTTGCATGGGCGTTTGCGAGTCCCGCAAGAATCGCTTTTGAATCAAGGGTTTTGATTTTTGCCGCCATGATTAGCTGGCGAAAAAGAAAAAAATAAAAATTTTCTTGACTCACATTGCGTCGAAGACGGCGCCACACGGAGACGTGACGCTGGCGGGAACCTCGCGCAACCCGTTGAAATCACTTGCACATTTCTGTCACGGCCCTGACACAACCGCCATCCAGGCAGGTTAGCTATGACAATGGCAGAATTATGAATCCGAAAAGCCCGGCGCGTGCGCCGGGCTTTTCGTCAATTGCTTATTATTTAGCCGGGTTAGGCCGAAAGGGCCTTCACGCGCTGCGCCAGACGAGACACTTTGCGCGATGCGGTATTGCCATGCAGCACGCCCTTGGTGGCGGCCCGCATCAGCTCCGGCTGGGCTGCCTGCAGGGCAGCAGCGGCGAGCGCCTGATCGCCGGAAGCGATCGCCTCTTCAACCTTGCGTACGAAGTTGCGGACGCGCGAACGACGAGCCTTGTTCACTGCGGTACGGCGCGCGATCTTGCGAGTCGCCTTTTTCGCCGAAGTTGTATTGGCCATTGATGCCTCTCTTCGAAAACTGACATGAACTCCGCCTTCGCCGTGCCGGGTCGCTGCGACCTGTCAACCAAAGCAATTCGGGAGCAGTATCGGAAAGCCATGCGAGATGGCGTTTCAAACTGAGGGCGGCGTATAGCGGGAAACCGCCCTTGCGTCAACGCGCATTTTGCGAAAACCCGCGCTTCCGCATTCACCTGTGTTTGAAATCCGCCTTGCGCTTGCCGACGAAGGCGGCCATCCCTTCCTTCTGGTCTTCGGTGGCGAAAAGCGCCTGGAAGAGCCGCCGCTCGAAACGGAGGCCCTCGGCAAGCGTCACTTCCAGCGAGCGGTTGACCGCCTCCTTCGCCATCATCACCGCCGGAAGCGCGAGCGAGGCGATCTTTTCCGCCGCGGCGAGCGCCTCTTCCATCAGCCTCTCGGGTGCGACGATGCGCGCAACGAGGCCCGCCCGCTCCGCCTCGGCAGCGTCCATCATGCGGCCGGTCAGGATCAGGTCCATCGCCTTCGCTTTGCCGACCGCGCGCGTCAGGCGCTGCGACCCGCCCATGCCGGGAATGACGCCGAGGGTGATTTCCGGTTGACCGAATTTCGCCGTCTCCGATGCGATGATGAAGTCGCACATCATGGCGAGCTCGCAGCCGCCGCCAAGCGCAAAGCCGGAAACGGCCGCAATCATCGGCTTGCGGGCCCCGGCGACATGCTCCCAACCCCCGAGAAAGTCGCCAAGGTAGCTGTCGACGAAATCGAGCGACTGCATTTCCTTGATATCGGCGCCGGCCGCGAATGCCTTGTCCGAGCCGGTGATGACGATCGCGCCGACGCCCTTGTCCGCATCGAAGGTTTTCAACGCCGCGTCAAGCTCGCGCATCAGGGTCGAATTCAGCGCATTCAGCGCCTGCGGCCGATTGAGGGTGATCAGGCCGACGCGCCCGCGCGTTTCGACCAGCAGCGTCTCGTAACTCATGTCGTCTCCTCCACTTCGATCTCGATTGCGGCAAGCTCTATTTCTGGCAGCGCGGGCAATGGAAGGTCGAACGCCCTGCCTGAACGATGCGGGCGACCGTACCGCCGCAGTCCAGCGTACGGCAAGCCTCGCCCTCCCGATCGTAGACGGAAAAGGCATGCTGGAAATAGCCGAGGCTGCCATCTGCCTGAATATGGTCCTTGAGCGACGAGCCACCGGCAGCGATCGCGTCGGCAATCACAGCGCGGATCGCCTCCACAAGCGCGAACAAGGCCTGCTTCGGGCGTCCGCGCTTGTCGACCAGCGTTCCGGCAGCCCTGTTCGGCGACAAGCCCGATCGCCACAGCGCCTCGCACACATAGATATTGCCGAGGCCAGCGATCGTCCTCTGGTCCAGCAGCGCCGTCTTCAGCGGCTGCGACTTTCCGGTGAACCGGACAGCCAGATAAGCGGCGTCGAGCGCATTGCCAGTCGGCTCCTCGCCGAGATCGCGGAAGAAGGCGTGCTCGGCGATCGTATCGCGCCGCGCCAGGTCCATGAAGCCGAAGCGGCGCGGGTCGTTGTAGATGATGCGCGTCTGGCCGGACCCTCCCTCGAGATGGAAGATCACATGATCGTGCTTCTCATCCTTGCTGCGCGGACGATGGAATTCGCCGGGCACTGTCGGCTCCGCGCCGGCCTCGATGCGGAACGACCCGGACATGCCGAGATGCGCAACTATCACATCGCCGCCTTCGAGGTCGATCATCAGATATTTGGCCCGACGCGACAGCGCGAGGATGCGGCGGCCAGAAATGGCGGTGGCGAAATTGTCGGGAAAGGGAAAGCGCAGGTCCGGCCGGCGCAGTTCGGCGCGCACCAGCAGCGCCCCCTCCATCGTCGGCGCCAATCCCCGTTTGACCGTTTCGACCTCAGGCAGTTCCGGCATCGGCCGTCGTCCTTCATTCTTTGTTCATTCCGTCCGCAACATTCTTACAGGGAGCGTTGTGTGTCTCAAAGACGCACAACGCCGGAGTGCTGTGAACGCGCCATTCCCATAGCCAGATTGATATCCTATAGGGATGCGCTATGTCGCGCCCAGATCCCGCCGCTGAGATAGCGCGGGCGGGATGATTTCGCTATGGTGCCGGCAAAATTCGTTGGAGTGGAGTTTTCGTATGACGGATGAGCGCGTATCGGCCGATGGCGGAATGGAGACCTCCTTTGGTTTCCGCGAAGTCGGCACGGGCGAAAAGCAGCCGCTCGTCAACGACGTCTTCCACAAGGTCGCCAAACGCTACGACATCATGAACGACGTGATGTCGGCCGGTCTGCATCGCGTCTGGAAGAATGCGATGATCGCCGCGCTCAACCCGCCGCGCCGGGAGCACTACCGGGTGCTCGACGTCGCTGGCGGCACCGGCGATGTCGCCTTCCGCATCGTCGAAGCCTCCGACCGCCGGGCGCATGCGACGGTGCTCGACATCAATGGCTCGATGCTCGCCGTCGGCGCCGAACGGGCCCGCAAGAAGGGGCTCCTCGCCAATCTCGAATTCGTCGAGGCGAATGCCGAGGACCTGCCCTTCGCGGCGAATTCCTTTGATGCCTATACGATCGCCTTCGGCATTCGCAATGTGCCGCGCATCGAGGTGGCGCTCGCGGAGGCCCACCGCGTGCTGAAGCGCGGCGGCCGGCTCCTGGTGCTCGAATTCTCCGACGTCGAGATGCCGCTCTTGGACCGCTTCTACGATGCCTGGTCGTTCAACGCGATACCGAAGTTCGGCAAGCTCGTCACCGGCGACGACGCGCCCTACCAGTATCTGGTCGAATCGATCCGCAAGTTCCCGAACCAGCGTGATTTCGCCGCGATGATCCGCACCGCCGGCTTTGGCCGCGTCTCCTTCACCAACTACACCGGCGGCATCGCAGCGTTACATTCCGGCTGGAAAATCTGACCGCATGAGCACGCCTGGAGCATATTTCCGTCTCGTGCGGATCGGCTGGGTGCTGGCGCGCGAGGACGCCTTTGCAGCGGTTCCGTCCGAACACCTTCCTCCGCTGGCGCGTTTCGTGCAGCGGCTCGCCGGGCTGCTTGCCCGCCGCAGAGCCCGGTCCGAGGCGCGCAGCGGCCGGCTCGCCCGGGCCGTCGAACGGCTTGGCCCCTCCTATGTCAAGATCGGCCAGTTTCTCGCCACACGGCCGGATGTCGTCGGCGCGGAACTCGCCGCCGACCTCTCGCTCTTGCAGGATCGGATGGCGACGTTTCCCGAGAGCGAGGCCCGCGCCGCCATACAAGGTTCCCTCGGCCGCTCCGTCGAGGCGCTGTTCGTCGAATTTTCCGAAGCGATGGCAGCCGCGTCGATCGCTCAGGTCCATCCGGCCGTGGTCCTGCGTGACGGCAGGCGGGAAAAGGTGGCCGTCAAGGTCATCCGTCCGGGCGTGCGCCAGCGCTTCGCCTCGGATATCGAGGCGATGTACCTGGTTTCGCGCATGCAGGAGCGGTTCCTGCCCTATACCCGGCGGCTGAGGCCGGTCGAGGTGACGAAAACGCTCGAACAGACGACCAAGGTCGAAATGGACCTGAGGCTCGAGGCCGCCGCACTTTCCGAACTCGGCGAGAACACCAAGGAAGACTCCGGTTTTCGCGTACCCAAGGTCGACTGGGAACGCACGGGTCGCGACGTCGTGACGATGGAATGGATCGACGGCGTGAAGATGTCGGACATCGAAGGTCTGAAGCGCGCCGGCCACGACCTCAACCGGCTCGCCGAAACGCTGATCCAGTCTTTCCTGCGCCACACGCTGCGCGACGGCTTCTTCCACGCCGACATGCACCAGGGCAACCTGTTCGTCGACGACGCCGGCCATATCGTCGCCGTCGACATGGGAATTGTCGGCCGGCTCGGCAAGAAGGAGCGCCGCTTCCTCGCCGAGATCCTCTTCGGCTTCATCACGCGCGACTACCAGCGCGTTGCCGACGTGCATTTCGAGGCGGGCTACGTACCCTCACATCACGACGCGGCGAGCTTTGCCCAGGCGATCCGGGCGATCGGTGAACCCATCCACGGCCAGCCGGCCGAAACGATCTCGATGGCCAAGCTTCTGACGCTGCTCTTCGAGGTGACCGAGCTCTTCGACATGCAGACGCGTCCCGAGCTCGTCATGCTGCAGAAGACCATGGTCGTCGTCGAGGGCGTCGCCCGCACCCTCAACCCACGCTTCAACATGTGGAAGGCGTCCGAGCCGGTCGTCGGCAAGTGGATCCGCGACAATCTTGGCCCGAAACGTATTGTCACGGATCTGCGCGACGGGCTGCACGCGGCGCTTCGGGTTGCCGAAGCCGTTCCGGAAATCGCCGCGCGCACCGAACGCTTCTCCGCCGATATCATGGCGATGAGCGAGAACGGCCTGCGCTTCGATCCAGAAACGGCGGAGGCGATCGGCAAGGCGGAGGCGCGCCATACACGCTCGGGCCGCCTAGCGCTCTGGGTGATCGCGGCAACGCTCGTTTTCATCGCCTGGCAGCTTGTCTGAGCGGCGGGAAAATCGCTTCAGAATTCCTGTATCCTGGAATAGTATCCGCCCATGGACAATCGTTTTTCGCTCGTGATGCTGGTGACCACGCAGACCTCAGGGTGTGCGGGAGACCTGTTGCGTTAAGCGAAGTGTCTTCAAGCCAACCCTGCCGAGGCGAGCAGGGTTCGGCTCTGTTTCCTCGGAAAAAAGAGAGAGGAAACAATGAACGCTGGTTCGCCCGCACTCCATATCCGCGCCGCATCCATTGCCGACTGGGAAGCGCTCGCCGCCTTACGCGATCTGCCCGGCGTTCGCAACGGAACGCTGCGCCTGCCCTTCGCACCGCCGGAGCAGACGCGCCGTTGGCTCGAAAGCCTAACGGAAAACGATATGATCATCGTCGCCGAGTTCGAGGGACAGATCGTCGGGCTCGCCGGATTGCACCGCCACAAGGGGCGGCGGCAGCATGCGGCTGACCTCGGCATGTCGGTCCATGACGACTACCGCCGGCGCGGCATCGGCAAGGCGCTGCTCGAGGCGTTGATCAAGGCGGCAGACCGCTGGCTCGGCATCTCCCGCATCGAATTGACGGTCTTCACCGACAACGAAGCGGCGATCGGCCTCTACCGCAACGCGGGCTTCGTCACCGAGGGCGTCCTGAAGTCCTACGCCTTGCGTGACGGTCAACTCGCCGACGTGCTGACCATGGCTCGGCTGCGCCGATGAAAGAATGGTAGCAATGGGCAGAACTTGCGGGCGGCAGGCGTATCGGGATGGATGACCGGCCTGGCATTCGTCAACCGAGGAGGTAAAGAGGATGCATGAAGTACGAAACCCCTCCTGTTCCAGCCGGCGCCGTCATCCGACAGGGAGGAAGGACGTGCTTTCATCGTCTGACGAATACCACTCCCGTGCTTATTCATGTGCGCTCGGGCAACAAGGTCGTGGTTATTCGCGACACTCCTTTGCGCCTCTCAGCCGGCTGTTGCCCGACCATCAGCCCATGACGATGGAGAACATTCCAAGGGCACCGCAGAACTACGAAGCGCGCATCCTGCCTGTACCACGTGCCTTGTTCGAAGAAACCTACGCCCGTTTGGCTTTCATCACGCCTCCCCGAACAGTGCTACCGGTGAAGGCTTTGGAGTTGCCCGCCGAGGCAGTGGAGCTGTTTGATCTCTGCTGCTCTTCGGAAAGCTTCGCGAAACTCCCCACCCCCATCGCCACGGTCCGCTTGATCGAACTCATCACCTGGTTCGCGCTCAGCGGCGCCGTGTTGGGAGACCAAGGAAGCCCTCTCTTGCAGCATCGCCTGCGCCAGATGATCGAGTTGGACCCCGCCCACAACTGGACCTTGGGCCAGGCCGCCCGCAGCTTCCACATGAGCAAGGCCACGCTTCGACGTAAGCTGGCAGCGGAAAACACCAGCTTCAGCGAAACGTTGAGCGATACGCGCATGACGCGGGCGCTGGCGCTGCTGCAAACGACCACCCTGCCGATCGCCCATGTCGCCGAGGAGGTGGGCTACGGCTCGCCATCTCAGTTCTCGGCCCGATTCAAGGAGCGGTTCGGCATCAATCCGCGCGAGATACGAGGAGATTTCGGACTATTTGAGCGGATCGGGGCAGAAGTTGAGCATATCAGGAGAGACAGCGTGTCCGCCTGAGAATACGGTTGCTGAATTAGATCGTTTCGCTGTTTCATGGAAACGCTGAAATGACCTAACCCTTTGAAACTATGCAATTCCGGACGGAAAACCGTTACACACTTTCTCTGGAATTGCTCTAGCAACTGCAGGAAAGACCCATGCGTTTCATCACGACACTTCTCGCCCTGAGTTTCATCGGCGCCACTGCTGCGCACGCAGAAATGAAATTGACCTCGAGCGACCTGGCGGCCGGAAAATCCATGGCCGATATGCAGGTCTACAACGGCTTCGGCTGCAGCGGCAAGAATATCTCGCCAGAATTGAAATGGTCGGGTACGCCCTCGGGCACCAAGAGCTTCGCCATCATGGCCTACGATCCCGACGCCCCCACCGGCTCCGGCTGGTGGCACTGGACGGTGTTCAACCTTCCCGCCGATGCCACTGAGATTGCGACCGGCGCAAGCGGAGAGGGAAAGCTCCCCTCGGGCGCGATAGAGGGCCGCACCGACTTCGGTTCGTCCGGCTACGGTGGTGCATGCCCGCCGGAAGGCCATGGGCCGCACCGGTACCAGTTCACGGTCTACGCTCTGTCCCTCGACAAACTCCCACTCGACAAAGACGCCCCGGCCGCCATGGTTGCGTTCTTCGTCCGGGCCAATGCGCTGGACCAGGCAACGATCGAGGTCACGTACGAGCGCTGACCGGCGCCAGAGGCAGAAACGCTCTTGTACCTGCTGCGGATTTCCCGCCGCAGGTACAAGCGTTGCCGGCCACGTCCTCGCCGGCGGCGCTCCAATTGCGCGCGGCGATCCCGTCGGCTAGGGTCCGGACAAAGGGACAAGGAGCGGCCAAGGGTCGAAGCGGAATGACACTGTCGGGCAAGCGTATTCTCCTCATCATTTCCGGCGGCATCGCGGCCTATAAGGGCCTCGACCTCATCCGCCGGCTGCGCGAGCGCGGCGCCGCGGTGCGGCCTGTGATGACGGCGGGGGCGCAGCAGTTCGTGACGCCGCTTGCAGTCGGGGCGCTTTCCGCCTCCTATGTCTATACGGACCTCTTTTCGCGCGAGGACGAGCAGGATGTCGGCCATATCCGGCTGGCGCGCGAATGCGACCTCGTCGTCGTGGCGCCGGCGACGGCCGACCTGATGGCCAAGATGGCAAACGGCCACGCGGACGATCTCGCCTCGACCGTCCTGCTCGCGACCGATCGTCCTGTGCTCGTCGCCCCGGCGATGAACCCGAAGATGTGGACGCATCCGGCGACGCGTCGGAACAGCGCGACGCTCGCCGCCGACGGCATCCGCTTCGTCGGCCCGGCCTGGGGCGAGATGGCCGAGAGCGGCGAGGCCGGCGAGGGCCGGATGGCCGAGCCCTTGGAGATCGTCGCGGCGATCGAGGATCTGCTCGCCGGCGCGAAGCCGCTTGCCGGGCGGAAGGCGATCGTCACCTCCGGGCCGACGCACGAGCCGATCGACCCGGTTCGCTATATCGCCAACCGCTCATCCGGGAAACAGGGCCATGCGATCGCCGCAGCGCTGGCGCGGCTCGGGGCGGACGTCACCCTCGTCTCCGGGCCAGTGACAATCCCCGATCCCGCCGGCGTGCGCGTCATCCGCGTCGAGCGCGCCGAGGAGATGCGCGACGCGGTCGTTACCGCCTTGCCGGCCGATGTCGCCGTGATGGTCGCGGCGGTTGCCGACTGGCGCGTCGCCTCAGCCGCCGGCAACAAGATCAAGAAGCGGCCGGGCGATGCCCCGCCGCCGCTGCAGCTTGCCGAGAACCCCGACATCCTGAAGACCATCGGGCATCATGCATCACGACCAAAACTGGTGATCGGCTTTGCGGCAGAGACGGAAAACGTCGCCGAGAACGGCCGCGCCAAACTCGAAAGGAAAGGCGCCGACTACATTCTGGCGAACGACGTTTCGCCGGCGACCGGCATCATGGGGGGCGACAGCAACCGGATCAAACTGATCGGCCGCGACGGCACCGAAGAGTGGCCGGAGATGGCGAAGGACGACGTGGCCGACAAGCTCGCAGCGCTGATCACCACGAAGCTCTTGCCGTAACGGCCCGTCCTCGATCAGGCGACAGGGGCGCTGCTTGCGCGCTTCAAGGACGTGGAGGCCGCGGCAACGGGCTCCCGAACCGGAACGTCGGTCGCGCTGAAAAGCCGGACGTCGACGCCGCTTTCGCCGACGATGACGGCCGAGCCGTCCGGAATCTCGGCCCAGGCGTTGTCGTCGTCATTGAGTGGCTCCGAGACCAGGCAATAGCCGCCCTGCGGTCCCATCGGGGCGGCGTAGAGGGTCGGGGCCTTGCGGTCGGAGGCATAGCGGACCGCATAGAGATCATTGCCGTTGGAAAACGCCGCGGTGAAGCGGACGAGCACCCTCAGGCTCATTTGCTCTGCCAGGCGTTCCACGAAGCCGAGTGCTTCGGCAACCGCGCCGAGGGGATTGCGGTCGAGGCCGAACTGCAGGGCCAGGAGGAACAGCAGCTCCGAATCCGTCGTGCCGGTGCGGGCCGCATAGAGATCGTCAGCGAGCACATTTTCCATCGGCCGGCGCAGATGCTCGAAATGGCCGACCTGGCCATTGTGCATGAAAGCCCAGCGGCCATGCACGAAAGGGTGGCAATTGTCGCGTCGCGTGCCGCCGCCGGTCGCCGCGCGAACATGGGCGAGGAAGAGACGGGAGCGGATCTGCCGGGCAATGCTCCTCAGGTTGCAGTCGGACCAGGCGGGCAGGATGTCGCGATAGCGGCCCGGCTCGTCGCGATCGCCATACCAGGCGATGCCGAAGCCGTCGCCATTGGTGGCCGTCTTCGCTCGCGTCGCGCAATGGGACTGTTCGATCAGCGAATGGGCCGGTGAGGTGACCAGTTCCTCAAGATAAAGCGGCTCTCCACGATAGGCTGCCCAGCGGCACATGCGTCGATCACTCCGGTTCAGGGTCTTCTGATAAAACGCGATTCGCCGACCAGCGTCACGGCGATGTTCCAACGGAACATGGTAAAAATGCGTTAACGCTTTTTGCATGGCGTGCTTTTCAAAGTAGCGAAACCTCGGAGCTGTAACGCTCAGCACACGCAAAGGCAATTTCGAACAAACATTCCACATTGACAAGCTTCGCACATTTCATTTCATTTCCACCCGTCATGCGAGGGGCTCGGCCCGGGAGGAACGACATGAGCGGCAAGCGCAAACTGGGCGTCGGCTTGATCGGTACGGGCTTCATGGGCAAGGCCCATGCGCTTGGCTTCGCGATCGCAGCACGGGTCTTCGACCTGCCCTTCGAACTGGATCTGGTGACCGTTGCCGACGCGACCGCCGAAAGCGCCGAGGTCGCCCGCGCGCGTCTCGGCTTCAGGAATGCGACCGCCGACTGGCGCGATCTCCTGACCGATCCGCAAATCGACATCATCGACATCACCACGCCGAACCTCTTGCACAAGGAGATGGCGCTGGCGGCGATCGCCCATGGCAAGCACGTCTATTGCGAGAAGCCGCTGGCGCCGACCGTTGCCGACTGCGCCAAAATGGTCGCGGCGGCCGAGAAGGCGGGCCTCGTCACCCAGGTCGGCTTCAATTATCTGAAAAATCCGCTGATCTTCCTCGCCAAGGACATCATCGACAGCGGCGAGATCGGTGAGATCCGATCGTTCCGCGGCATCCATGCCGAAGATTTCATGGCCGACGCCAACATTCCGTGGGCCTGGCGTCTCGATCCGAGGAGCGGCGGCGGCGCGCTTGCCGACATCGGCAGCCACATCATCGCCTGCATGCGCCACCTCGTCGGGCCGATCAAATCCGTTCTCGCCGAAATCGTGATCCATATACCGGCACGTCCGGTCTCGCGCGACGCGACAGAGACCCGTGCGGTCGAAGTCGACGACATCGCCCGTGCCTTCGTTCGCTTCGAGAACGGCGCGAGCGGCAGTTTCGAGGCGAACTGGATCGCCACCGGCCGCAAGATGCAGCATGACTTCGAAATTTACGGTTCCAAGGGAAGCATCGCCTTTACCCAGGAGCGACTGAACGAAATCAAGGTCTATTATGCCGGCGACGACATTCGCAGCCGCGGCTTCCGCACCATCTGGGCGGGGCCGGAACATCCACCCTATGGCGCCTTCTGCGTGGCGCCCGGACACCAGATCGGCTTCAACGACCTTAAGGCCATCGAGGTGCACGAATTCCTTGAGGCGATTGCCAAGGGCGGAAAGCCTTCGACCGATTTCCGCGAAGGTTATGAGGTCCAGAAGGTGCTTTCGGCCACCTACCGGTCGGCCAGGACCAACGAGTGGGTCGACATCGGCTAATCCTCGATTGCAGGCGGAAAAACATCTGCGAAATAGAATGTTTGTTCTATGCCGGCGACGGCTAACCGATTAGAGTGAGGCAAACGGAACGCGAGCTGGCCTGGAGACGCTGAACGATGTCAATGCCGGAGACGACCACGGATGTCCCGCAGGATTTCGAGGCACTGAAGGCCGTCATCCTGGAGCGCAAGGCGCAGTTGCCGAAGCGGCTGAAGCAGGTGGCCGCCTATTCGCTCGACAATCCGGACGAGATCGCCTTCGGCACGGCGGCAAGCATCGCCACCTCCGCCGACGTCCAGCCCTCGACGCTCGTGCGCTTCGCCCAGCATTTCGGCTTCGAAGGTTTTTCAAGCCTTCAGCAGATCTTTCGGGCTCGCCTGCGCGAGCGGACGCCGGGCTACGAGGACCGGTTGAAGGCGCTCAGAGGCAACGAGCACAGCAAGCTCGAAAGCGGCTCGATCTTCAACGGCTTCGTCGCGGCGGCGCATCGCTCGCTCGAAAACATTGCGACATCGGTCGACCCGAAAGCCTTCGAGCAGGCTGTCGACATTCTCGCCAAGGCGGATACGATCTACCTGATCGCCAAGCGCCGCTCCTACCCGATTTCCAGCTACATGGCCTATGCCTTCGGCAAGCTGAAGGTGAAGTACCAACATGTCGGCACGGCCGCCGGCATCGACGACGACATGCTGGCGATGGCGACGAAACAGGATGCCGCCTTCGCCGTCAGTTTCTCGCCCTATGCATCGGAAAGTGCGGCCCAGGCACGCCTGCTCGCCGGCCGCAGGGTGCCCGTCGTGTCGCTGACCGATTCCGCCTTCTCGCCGCTTGCCGAGTCGTCGAAGGTCTGGTTCGAACTCGTCGAGGCCGATCACGCCGGCTTCCGCTCGCTTTCGGCCAGCATGGCCTTCGCCATGGCGCTGACCGTGGCCATCGCCGAAAAGCGCCGGCGTGCGGAGGACGCCGCGTCAATATAGAACGGAAATTCCATATTGACGAAATGACGGAATTTATGTTTCATATGCGCATCGCCCATGACATAAAGATAACTGTCGGCGCTAGCGCGGCGTTCGCGGGGAGGAAGCAGTGAGCCAGAGTCCGTCGGCCCAAATTCCATCGGTACAGGGCGCCAAGCCCCTCGACATCATCACGATCGGCAGAGCCTCGGTCGACCTTTACGGTCAGCAGATCGGCACGCGACTTGAAGACGTGGCGAGCTTTGCCAAGTCGGTCGGCGGCTGCCCCTGCAATATTTCGGTCGGCACCGCGCGCCTCGGTCTCAAATCGGCGCTGTTGACGCGCGTCGGTAACGAGCAGATGGGCCGCTTCATCCGCGAGCAGTTGCAACGCGAGGGCGTGGAGACCCGCGGCATCGTCACCGATCCGGAACGCCTGACCGCACTCGCGATTCTTTCCGTAGAAAACGAGAAATCCTTCCCGCTGCTCTTCTACCGCGACAATTGTGCCGACAACGCCCTCAATGAGGACGATATTGCGGAAGACTTCATCCGTTCCGCCCGCGCCATACTCGTCACGGGTACGCATTTCTCGAAGCCCAACACGGATGCCGCGCAGCGCAAGGCGATCCGGATTGCCAAGGAGAGCGGCGCGAGGATCGTCTTCGATATCGATTATCGCCCGAATCTCTGGGGTCTTGCCGGCCACGATGCCGGCGAAAGCCGCTATATCGCTTCCGACCGCGTCTCGGCGCACTTGAAGACCGTGCTCGGCGACTGCGACTTGATCGTCGGCACCGAGGAAGAGGTCCTGATCGCCTCTGGCGAGAGCGACCTGCTCCAGGCCCTCAAGACGATCCGTTCCCTGTCCCAGGCGACGATCGTTCTGAAGCGCGGGCCGATGGGCTGCATCGTCTATGACGGGCCGATCTCGGACGATCTCGAAGACGGCATCGTCGGCAAGGGCTTCCCGATCGAGGTCTATAACGTCCTCGGCGCCGGCGACGCCTTCATGTCCGGCTTTCTGCGCGGCTGGCTCAAGGGAGAGCCGCATGCAACCTCCGCCACCTGGGCCAATGCCTGCGGCGCCTTTGCCGTGTCGCGGCTGCTCTGCGCGCCGGAAATTCCGACCTGGGTCGAACTGCAGTTCTTCCTGGAAAACGGCAGCAAGGAGAAGGCGCTGCGGAAGGACGAGGCGATCAACCACGTGCATTGGGCGACGACGCGCCGCCGCGAGATCCCGCTGCTGATGGCGCTCGCCATCGACCACCGCAGCCAGTTGGAGGATCTCGCCGAGGGCAATCCGGAACTATTGGCGCGCATCCCGGCTTTCAAGGCACTCGCCGTCAAGGCCGCCGCCGACGTCGCCGGCGGCCGGGCCGGCTTCGGCATGCTGATCGACGACAAATATGGCCGCGACGCGCTCTATGCCGCCGGTGCCTACCGCGACTTCTGGATCGGCAAGCCGATCGAGCTTCCGGGCTCGCGGCCGCTGCAGTTCGAATTCAGCCAGGATCTCGGCAGCCGCCTCATCGACTGGCCCGTCGATCACTGCATCAAGGTGCTGTCCTTCTACCACCCGGACGATCCGGCGGAACTCAAAGCCACCCAGGTCGCCAAGCTGCGTTCGGCGTTCGAGGCGGCACGCAAGGTCGGCCGCGAAATCCTGATCGAGATCATTGCCGGCAAGCACGGCCCGCTCGACGACGACACAATCCCGCGGGCGCTCACCGAGCTCTATGATGCCGGCCTGAAACCCGATTGGTGGAAGCTCGAGCCGCAGGCGAGCCGCAGCGCCTGGGCCGCCATCGACACCGTGATCGAGACACGCGATCCGCTCTGCAGGGGCGTCGTCCTCCTCGGGCTCGAGGCCCCCTACGATGTCCTCAAGGACGGCTTTGCGGCGGCAAGGACATCGAAGACCGTGAAAGGATTTGCCGTCGGCCGGACGATCTTTGCCGACGCTGCCAAGGCTTGGCTCACTGGCTCGATGACCGACGAAGAGGCCGTCGCCGACATGGCGGCGAAATTCAAGGCCTTGGTGGATCTGTGGCTGCAATTGGGTGAAACCAAGGCTGCCTGATCATGACGAGGATAAAGTGGGAAGCGCCCGCCTCCTGCTCTACCTTACGGAATCGATAGCCGCCGGCGGCATCAAACGACAATGGGCGGAGCGGACTTCGCCACCTGGAGGAAATTCAAAATGAGCCAGAAAACCGTGCGGCTGACCATGGCACAGGCCGTGGCGCGGTTCATGACCCGGCAGATGACCGTCATCGACGGCAGGCGCGTGCCGATCTTCGGCGGCGTCTTCGCGATCTTCGGCCATGGCAATGTCGCCGGCGTCGGCGAGGCGCTCTATCAGATCCGGGAAACCCTACCGACCTATCGCGCCCAGAACGAACAGGGCATGGCGAACGCGGCGATCGCCTTCGCCAAGGCGAGCTTCCGTCGCCGCTTCATGGCCTGCACGAGTTCGATCGGTCCCGGCGCCCTCAACATGGTGACGTCGGCGGCACTCGCCCATGTCAACCGCCTGCCGGTCCTCTTCCTACCCGGCGACGTTTTCGCCAATCGCCGCCCCGACCCGGTACTGCAGCAGGTGGAAAGTTTTGGGGACGCCACGATCTCGGCAAATGACTGCTTCCGCCCTGTGTCGCGCTATTTCGACCGCATCACCCGGCCCGAGCAGATCATTCCGGCGCTTCGCCGCGCCATGCAGGTCCTGACCGACCCGGCCGATTGCGGCCCGGTGACACTGTCGCTCTGCCAGGACGTCCAGGCGGAAGCCTACGACTATCCGGAATCCTTCTTCGACGAGAAGGTCTGGATGCCGCGCCGCATCGAGCCTGATCTCGACGAGCTGGCCTTGGCGATCGCAACGCTGAAGGAAGCCAAGAAGCCGATCATCATCGCCGGCGGCGGCGTGCTCTACTCGGAAGCAACCGTCGAGCTTAAGGATTTCGCCGAGAAGCACGGCATTCCCGTCATGGAGACGCAGGCTGGCAAGTCAGCACTGCCGCACTCGCATCCGCTCAATATGGGCTCCGTCGGCGTCACCGGGACCTCCGCTTCCAATGCACTCGCCGAGGAGACCGACGTGGTGCTCGCCGTCGGCTCGCGGCTGCAGGATTTCACCACCGGCTCCTGGGCGCTCTTCAAGAACGACGAACTGAAGATCATTGGCCTGAATGTGCAGCCCTTCGATGCCGGCAAGCATAACGGCCTGCCGCTGATTTCCGACGCACGGGCCGGCCTAAACCGGATCTCCGGCGGGCTCGGCGGCTACAGGGCTGACCCAAGCTGGACCGAGAAGGCAAGGGCCGGCAAGGCCGAGTGGCTTGCCGAGGCCGACAAGGCGACGGCCACGACCAATGCGGCGCTTCCCTCCGACGCCCAGGTGATCGGTGCCGTCCAGCGCGCCCGCGGCGGCCAGAAGACGACGCTCGTCTGCGCGGCCGGCGGTCTGCCCGGCGAGTTGCACAAGCTCTGGCAGGCCGAAAAGCCCGGCGGCTATCATATGGAATACGGCTTCTCGACGATGGGCTATGAGGTGGCCGGCGGCCTCGGCGTGAAGCTCGCCAGACCCGAACGTGACGTGATCGTCATGGTCGGCGACGGCAGCTACATGATGCTGAACTCGGAAATCGCCTCCTCGATCATGCTCGGCGCCAAGGTCACGATCGTGCTTCTGGACAATGCCGGCTATGGCTGCATCAACCGGCTGCAGATGGAAACCGGCGGCGCCAACTTCAACAATCTCTTGCAGGACACCCACCACGTCGAGCTTCCTGAGATCGACTTTGCCGCGCACGCCGCCGCGATGGGCGCGGTCACCCGCAAGGTCCGCTCGATCACGGAACTCGAAGCCGCGCTTGCGGAAACCGCAAGCGAGCAGCGCACGACCGTGATCGTCATCGACACCCATCCGCTGATCACCACAGAGGCCGGCGGCCATTGGTGGGACGTCGCGGTTCCGGAGATTTCGGACCGCGAGCAAGTGAAGACGGCGCGCGAGGGTTATGAGAAAGCGCTCCAATCGCAGCGCTTCGGCTGATCAGAACTCGGCGCCCGCGTGTTCTCGCGCGGGCGCCGTTCTGCATGTAATTGCCCCTCACCCTAACCCTCTCCCCGTAAAGCGGGAGAGGGGATATGGAGGGCGCGGCACATCCCTTCTCCCCGTCTGCGGGGAGAAGGTGGCGGCAGCCGGATGAGGGGCCTTGTCGCCCCCCGTACACAAGACAACGAACCGTCCGCCTCCGCGGATAATGCAATGGAAAGCAAAAGACATGATCCGCTACGGAACCAACCCGATCGCCTGGAGCAATGACGACGACCACTCGATCGGCGCGCATCTGACCCTCGAAGACTGCCTGTCCGATTGCCAGAAGATCGGCTTCGACGGCATCGAGAAGGGCCACAAGATGCCGTCCGATCCGGAGGCGCTGAAGCAGAAGCTTGGCTCCTATGATCTCGTCTTCGTCTCCGGCTGGCACTCGACCAACCTGCTGACTCACGATGTCGAAGCCGAGAAGAAGGCGATCCAGCCGCATCTCGATCTGCTGAAGCACAATGGCTGCAAGGTGGCGATCGTCTGCGAGACCTCGAACGCCATCCACGGCGACGATTCCAAGTCGCTCGTCAAGGACAAGCCGGTCCTGCCGGCGGATCAGTGGAAGAAATTCGGCGCCGATCTCGAGGCAATAGCTGCGTATTGCGCCGACCAAGGCATCGACCTCGTCTATCACCACCACATGGGGACGATCGTCCAGACCGGCGAGGAAATCGACCTCTTGATGCAGAACACCGGCCCGGCGACAAAGCTGCTGCTCGATACTGGTCACGCCTGGTTCGGCGGCTCTGATCCGGCCGAAGTCGCGGAGAAATACATGCACCGCGTCCGCCACATCCATTGCAAGAACGTTCGTCCCGCGGTCCGCAAGCTGGTCGAGGGCGAAGGCCTCTCCTTCCTCGAAGGCGTGCGCCGCGGCGTCTTCACGGTCCCTGGCGACTCGGAGGGCGGCGTCGATTTTCTGCCTGTGCTGAAAATCGCCGCCGAACACGGCTATGATGGCTGGCTGGTGATCGAGGCCGAGCAGGATTCGGCCGTGCGCAACCCCTTCGAATACCAGTCGCTCGGACTGAAATCGCTGAAGGCCTTTGCGAAAGAAGCGGGGCTCGACCGGGCATAGCTGCCCCTCATCCGGCTGCCGCCACCTTCTCCCCGCTGGCGGGGAGAAGGGGTATGCCGCACCGTCCAAGTCCCCTCTCCCCACGCGCGGAGAGGGCTAGGGTAAGGGCGGACCACAGACACCAAGATCAGGAGACCGTCATATGTCCAAACTGCTCGTTAAACCGAAAGCACAATCCGGCATGATGCAGGACGTCACGCCCGAGAGCGCCGGCTGGACCTATGTCGGTTTCGCGCTCAACCGCCTGAAGCCCGGCGAGAGGGCCGGTGGCGAGGCGGGAGACAAGGAACTCTGCCTGGTGCTCGTCAACGGCAAGGCGAAGATCTCCGTCGACGGCGAGGACTTCGGCGAACTCGGCGAGCGCATGACGCCCTTCGAGGGACAGCCCTATGCGGTCTATGTGCCGAAGGGCAGCAAGTGGCAGGCGGAGGCGGCGACGGACCTGGACCTCGCCATCTGCTCCGCACCCGGCGGCGAGGGCTTCAAGGCCAAGGTGATCCGCCCCGGCGCGCATCCGCAGATGACGCGTGGCAAGGGTACCAATACCCGCTATGTCACCAACATCATGCCGGAGGACGACGGCTCGGCGCAGTCGCTGCTGGTCGTCGAGGTGATCACGCCGGGCGGCCATACTTCTTCCTACCCGCCGCACAAGCACGACCAGGACAACCTGCCGGCCGAAAGTTATCTGGAAGAAACCTATTACCACCGCCTCAACCCGCCGCAGGGCTTCGCCATGCAGCGCGTCTATACGGACGATCGTTCGCTCGACGAGACCATGGCGGTGGAAGACGGCGACGTGACGCTCGTTCCGAAGGGCTACCATCCGGTCGCCGCGATCCACGGCTATGATTCCTACTATCTCAACGTCATGGCCGGGCCGAAGCGGATCTGGAAGTTCCACAATGCCAAGGAGCATGAGTGGCTGTTCACCGGCATCTGAGCCGCTACGGCCATTCACTCGGCGACAGGAGTGGGCGCCCTATCGTATCCTGCTGAGGCAAAGCGACGAGGAGCTCTCCCATGCACATTGACGGCCAATGCCATTGCGGCTTCGTGACCTATGAGGCGGAGATAGACCCCGAGGACGTCACGATCTGCCACTGCACCGACTGCCAGCGACTGACCGGCTCCGCCTATCGCGTGACGGCGAGCACGCCGTCCACATCGTTCCGCCTGACGGGCGGCGAGCCGAAGCTCTACGTCAAGATCGGCGAGAACGGCCGCAAACGCCTGCAATTCTTCTGCCCGCAGTGCGGCTCGCCCATCTCTACGACCGGCACCGACGAGGATGCGGAGGAGATCGGCATCCGCGTCGGCACGATCAACCAGCGGGGCGAGCTCACGCCGCGGGCGCAAATCTGGTGTTCCCCCGCCCTGCCCTGGGTCGGCGACATCGGCGAACTGCCGGGGCAGCCTCGGGGCTAGAGCCTTTCCTGGTTAAATTGAACCATTCTGTTGGCTCAAGCGGAGCGGAATGTTTGCTCGGCTGGCGCGCGGCGTAGCCAACGCTACGGCGAAGCCAGCCGAGCAAACAGGCCCGCTTCAGCCAACCCGAAGGGTCGGGCATCTTTCCGCCAGGATCAGAGGCGATCGCCTCGGACGTACGTCCGGGGTACGACACTCGGCAATCGCCTCTGCCCTGTCGAAAACCTGCTCCGGCAGAATGTTTCCATTTAAGCAGGAGAGGCTCTAAAGCGGGGCGGAAAGTGTTGATACCCCCTCTGCCCGGCAGGGCAGAGGGGGTATCAACCTGGGTAGCTCTTGCAGATGCGGCTCCGTGCTATGCCCGCCACAGCATGGTTACGCGACCGGATAGGGCCCTTCGGCAAAGACCGTGTCGTGATAGCCCTTCGAGCCGATTTCCTGGGCGAGCGGGCTGCGGAAGTCCTCGCTGCGCCGCAGGCTTCTCAGCAAGTGGGTAAAATCGTATTTCGGCCGCCAGCCGAGCCAGGCCGTCGCCCGGGCGCTGACATAAACCCGGTCGATCGTCGGGAAGAGCCGCCACCCGCGCTCGGCGTAGAGCGCCTCGCATTCGGGAAAGTGACGCAGGACGACGGATGGCGCATCCACGCGCAACGCGGCCAGATCGTCCGGCGTAAAAGGCGTCGGCGCCGAGACGATATAGCGGCCGAAGCCGATCTCCTTCGCCCTGTCCAGCGCCGAGAGATGCGCGCTTACGACGTCCTCTATGTCCGCCCGCCGGTAGAGCAACTCGTTCGCCTGGGCGTTCTCCGTTTCATAGCGACCACGGACTTCCGCGTCGTCGTCCGCCTCGGGAAAGAAGCGCGAGGTGCGCAGGATGAGGACGGGCAGACCGTGGCGCCGCGCGAAGAGTTCGCAAAGCCCTTCCGCCGCAACCTTGCTGACGCCGTAAATATTGCGCGGGATCGGCGTCACGTCCTCGGTGATCCAGGCTGCCGGGGCATCGGGCCGCGGGGTCAGCGCCGAACCGAAGGCGCTGGTCGTGCTGGTGAAGACGAAGGCGCCGATATTCGCGTCCGATGCCGCTTCGAGCAGATTGAGCGTGCCGGCGATATTAGTTTCAACGAATTCGGAATAGCCGTGCGTCGCCACATGCGGCTTGTGCAGCGTCGCCGCATGGATGACGGCACGCACGCCCTTGGTGGCTTGGCGGACGAAGGCGGGATCGGCGACCGAGCCGACTTGGTCGGTGAAATCCGAAGCCTTGATGTCGATGCCGCGCACCGGACGCCCTGCCCCGCGCAGCACCCGCATCAGCGCCTCGCCCAGATGGCCGGCGCTTCCCGTCACCAGTATAGTCATGCGTCTCTCCTCGTTTTTCTTGAGGCTAACCGCGGTCGGACGAGAGCAACAACGCATAAATTATGCGTTGCGATCACATCAACGTCGTCACCAGGCGCCCCGTCGCCCCATCGGCGAGCGGAATGCGTTCCCAGAGCACCCGGCCCGCGACGATCGGCACGTCGTCGCAACCGTTCGGTCCGGTTTCGACGACAAGCGACGTCGTTCGACCGTCGTACCAGCCAAGGTCCGGAAGCGTGCCCTCGGCCTGCTGGATAGCGTCAGATGCGTAACGGAACATCGGCGTCCCGAGCAGGTCTCGCCGCCATTCGCTCCGTCGGACAGGTGATGCCGCCAGCAGCCGATGCGAGTGGTCGCAGATGAGGTGGGTGCGAGCCGTCGAGGTTTCGACCAGTCGCTTGACGGCGGCATCGGCGGTCGATGCCGGACGTGCGAAGAGGCGTTCAAGGGTGGCCTGCTGATCCTCGGCAGGTATGAGAACGCCGGTCTCCCAGCGCGATACGGTTGCCTGCGTGACGTCCAGGAGTTCCGCCACATGACTCTGCTTGAAGCCGCGCAAGAGCCGCAGGCGCTTCAACGCTCGCCCTGTGTAAAGCATTGCCACCTCCTTCGAAGCCGAACCGCGCGCCCGCTTTGCCGCCGGACAATGGAAAGGCTATACAAGCATTCCAGCTCAACGAAGAAAAGCAATGGCGATCGAAGCGTGACGAAAGGCCAATTCAGGGTGATGCCGCGCCGCATTGCCGGCGTCGACGTGGTCGAAGCCGCGACGCGCCATTCCTTTGCGCGCCACACCCACGAGCAGTTCGGCATCGGGCTCATTCATCAAGGCGCGCAGACGTCGCTGAGCGGGCGCGGCACCGTCGAAGCGGAAGCCGGCGACATGATCACCGTCAATCCGGGTGAGGTCCATGACGGAGCGCCTATCGGCGACGCCGGCCGTTCCTGGCGGATGCTCTATCTCGAACCGTCGCTGGTCGAGGCCGCTGTAAGCGACATCAGCGAAGGCCGAACAAAAACCCGAGAGTTCGCGGATCCTGTCATCCGCAGCGCCGCTCTTGCCGCCCGTTTTCGCTCGATCTTCGCGGTCGCGGCGACCGGAGGCTCCGCCGAGGCGACGCTTCAGTGGGAGGAACTGGCCGTGACGCTGCTCGCCGATGCGATGCATCTCGTGCCCCGGTCCCCCGACAGGCATAAAGTGCCCGCTTCAATCGCGGCGGCTGTCGCCCTGATCGACGACGATCCGCTGGCGCCCCTCACCCTCACCGACCTCGCCGCCGCCAGCGGATTGAGCCGGTTTCAGGTCGTGCGCGGCATTGACAGGGCAACCGGCCTGACGCCGCATGCCTATCTCATGCAGCGGCGGATCGACATCGTCCGCCGGCTGCTTGGCGAGGGCACACCGCTTGCGGAGGCGGCGATTGCCGGCGGCTTTGCCGACCAGAGCCACATGACGCGAGTCTTCGTCCGCAAATACGGATTTTCGCCCGGCGCCTATGCGCGGGCTGTGAATTGAATTCGGACCCTGCAATTCCGTTCAAGACCGCCAGTCCCTGATCCGGTTTTCTGCCGCCACAATCATGAGAGTGGCGGCAGCATGTCGAAGCAATTTCAAGGATATCTCTATCTGTCGCTCGCGATGCTGCTGGTGGGCAGCACGGTCGTCGCGAGCAAGATCATCGCCTCCGGCTTGCCGCCTTTCACGGCGACGGCGCTGCGTTTCGCCATTGCCTTGCCGCTTTTCCTCGTCCTCATTCGGCTGACCGCAACGCCGTCGCCGCGCGCCACAAGACGCGACTGGGTCATCCTGCTCCTGCAGGCCGGCGCCGGCAGCGTCGGCTATACGACCTTGCTGATTTCCGGTCTGAAGTTCACACCCGCAACGGACGCCGGCGTGATCATCGGTACGCTTCCCGTCGTCTCGGCCGCGATCGCCATCGTCGTCCTCGGTGAACGGCCGCAGCGCTCGGTTCTCCTGGCGGTCGCCCTTGCCGCCGCGGGGGTCTTGGCGATCGTTTTCCGACCCGATGCCGACCATCCGCATTCACTCGCGGGCAGCGCTCTGATTTTCGGCGCGGTCGTCTGCGAGGGCCTTTTCATCCTCCTCAACAAGCGTCTGAAAACGGAAATCCCGCCGCTCGCCCTGTCGAGCCTGATGGCGGGTCTCGGTGGCGCGATCGCCGCACCGATTGCGCTTACGGAGCTTCCCTGGACCGGCCAGATGACCGTGTCGGCCATCGCGGCAGTGGTCTATTATGCGCTCGTGCCGACCGTCGGCGGCTTCGTGCTCTGGTATGCGGGGCTGGCGAAAGTGAGCGGTTCGGAGGCTTCGGTCTTCACCGCGCTGGCGCCGGTTTCCGCCGTGCTTCTTGCCTTCGCGGTGCTCGGCGAGCCCTTGGCGCTCAACCAGTTGCTCGGCATCGGCTGCGTTCTCGCCGCAGTCGTCGGCATTGGCCTGCCTGCATCGAGGACTCCGAGCGCTCTTAGCCCGCAATCCAAGGCACAGTGAGAAAGAGGACCCTATGTATTTCCGTCACTCGAGCGATATCTGGAGCGAGTTTCTCGAGCTTGCGGCGGGTGTCCTTCATGTAAAGGGCATCCATCGTGACGCATCCGTCGCAGCCTGTGCCGCGCAGTTCGAGGCCGTGGCGAAAGCCCGACTTGCAGATGCTGCGGAGGGTGAGCTACCCGAAATCCAGGCTTGGCGCCGCGCCTTCTCGCGCATGGGGCTGAAGCCGACGCAATATCGCTCGGCCTCCGAGGCGCTGCTCCGGCGGTTCAGGAAGGAGGGAACGCTGCCAAAAATCCATCCGCTGATCGATCTTTGCAATGCGGCTTCGCTCGCCTTTGCCGTTCCCGTCGCCGTCTTCGATCTCGCCAAAGTGGCGGGCCATCTCGAGGTACGGCACGCTACCGGAGACGAGATCTACGTGACGTTCGCCGGCGAGATCGAGCACCCACGAGCCGCAGGAGGTCATCTATGCCGACGTGGAAGGCCGCGCCCATGCGCGCCGCTGGACCAATCGTCAGAGCGGCTATTCGGCCGTCCGGGACGACACTGCGAGCGTGTTGATCGTTGCCGAGGCGCTGCACGCCGGCGACGAAGCCGATGTCAGGCGGCTCGTGGACGACCTGCAGATGGCCATCCGCGCTATTTGGTCCGTTGATCCGGGAACCGCGATGTTAGAACGCTCGGCACCGCGTTTCGATTTTTGACCGCCGCGCACGACGCCTATCGGCTGTCGCGCAGTGGCGCCTCATCCGCCTGCCGGCACCTCCTCCCCGCAAGCGGGGCGAAGGGATATGCCGCGGCCTCCGAATCCCCTCTCCCCGCATGCGGGGAGAGGGCTGGGGTGAGGGGCAATTCCGCCCGAACTCCCGCGGCCGTTGAGATGGAATTCGACGGATCTCGTCAGGCCGCCTTGGCGACGTGATATTCCTTGATCGCCACCATCTTGATCGCCGGATAGCGTTCCGCCTCGTAGCGCAGCGAGAAGCCGTCCTGTGCCAAGAAGACCGGATCGCCGTCGAGGTCGCGGGCGATGTCGCCGCGGCGCGCCGTGAGGAACTTGTCGAGTTCGAACGGATTGTCGGCGGAGACCCAGCGGCAGACGGAGAAGCGCGACATTTCGAAGGAGACGGGCAGGCCGTATTCCGCCTGCAGGCGCTCTTTCAAGACGTCGAGCTGCAGAGCGCCGACGACGCCGACGATTGCAGGCGCGCCATCCTCCGGCGAAAAGAGCTGCACGACGCCCTCTTCCGCCATCTGCTGCAGCGCCTCTTTCAGCTTCTTTGCCTTCATCGCGTCCTCGAGCCGGACACGGCGGAGAATTTCCGGCG
The DNA here is from genome assembly GCF_000265205.3 of Sinorhizobium fredii USDA 257. Lineage (NCBI taxonomy): Bacteria > Pseudomonadati > Pseudomonadota > Alphaproteobacteria > Hyphomicrobiales > Rhizobiaceae > Ensifer > Ensifer fredii. Next base: position 6,452,084 of record NC_018000.1, on the reverse strand, counting down.
CGAAGTTCGGGACGCCTTGGAAGACAAGCGGCTCGCCCTCGGTCAGCGTATCGCCGATCCGCAGCGTTCCGTGGTTCGGAATGCCGACCACGTCGCCGGCAAAGGCGGTGTCGGCAAGCTGGCGCTGCGAGGCGAAGAAGAATTGCGGTGCGGTCAACCCCATCTGTTTGCCGGTGCGCGACAACCGCGCCTTCATGCCACGCTCGAGCTTGCCCGAGCAGACCCGGACGAAGGCGATGCGGTCGCGGTGGTTCGGGTCCATGTTGGCCTGGATCTTGAAGACGAAGGCTGTCATCCGGTCGTCGGTCGCCTCGACGGTGCGGATGTCGGCGACCTGGGCGCGCGGCGGCGGCGCGAAGTCGCCGAGGGCATTGATCAGGTCGCGGACGCCGAAATTGCGGAGTGCCGAGCCGAAGAAGACCGGCGTCAGATGGCCTTCGAGGAAAGCCTTCCGGTCGAAGGGCTTGCAGGCCTCGATTGCCAGCATCGTCTCCTCGATGAAGGCGTCGCGCTCGTTTTCTGGCAGGCGATGCGAGGCCGTTTCCGGATCGTTGACCTTGGTCAGCCGCTCCTGCGTGTCGGCGCCGCGCACCTCGTTGGTGGCGAGATGATAGGTGCCGCAGAAGGTTTTCGCGCGGCCGATCGGCCAGGTGACCGGCGCGCAGTCGAGCGCCAGCTTTTGCTCGACCTCGTCCAATATCTCGAAGGGATCGCGGCTCTCGCGGTCCATCTTGTTGACGAAGGTGATGATCGGAATGTCGCGCAGGCGGCAGACCTCGAAGAGCTTCAAGGTTCGCGGCTCGATACCCTTGGCGGCGTCGATCACCATGACGGCGGCGTCCACCGCCGTCAGCGTGCGATAGGTGTCGTCGGCGAAGTCCTCGTGGCCGGGCGTGTCGAGCAGGTTGAAGACGGTGTCGTTGTATTCGAAGGTCATCACTGAGGTGACGACCGAGATGCCGCGCTCGCGCTCGATCTTCATCCAGTCGGAGCGGGTCTGGATACGATCCTTCTTGGCCTTGACCTCGCCGGCGAGCTGGATCGCGCCGCCGAAGAGCAGCAGCTTTTCGGTGAGCGTCGTCTTACCAGCGTCCGGGTGCGAAATGATCGCAAATGTGCGGCGGCGGGAGACCGCCTCGGCAATGCTTTCGGCCATGATCTGAGTATCCTGTGAGTTGCGGCGTCCTTTACAGGCTCGGGAGGCAATATGCAATTGACTGCTGGGAGGCAGACCCTGCTTATGGCGGAATGGCCATGCACAATTCCGAAGACCGCCCCGCTCTCACCCTGATCCGCCTGCCGCACGCGCAGGATCTCGACCTGCCGGCCTATGAGACGGCGGGGGCTGCGGGCATGGACTTGCGCGCCGCCCTTCCCGCCGACCAGCCGATAACGATACGACCTGGCGCACGGGAGCTGGTGCCGACGGGCTTCATCTTCGAAATCCCGGGTGGCTACGAAGGCCAGGTGCGGCCGCGCTCCGGGCTTGCCTTCAAGCATGGCATCACCTGCCTCAACTCGCCGGGCACGATCGACAGCGACTATCGCGGCGAGGTGAAGGTGCTGCTCGCAAATCTCGGCGACGAGGATTTCATCGTCGAGCGCGGCATGCGCATCGCCCAGATGGTGATCGCGCCGGTGACCCAGGTAGCGATCCGCGAGGCAGACGGCGCGACGACGACCGCTCGCGGCGCCGGCGGCTTCGGCTCGACGGGCGCTAAATAAGCGGCGGCAGGCGTCGTTTGACCGGGGTCGACTTGACGATCGAGGTGTTGGTCTGGGCCTTTTCGGCGATGCGGTCGAGGATCGTGTCGAGCTCTCCCATGTCACGCACGAGCATCTTGGCGATAAAGCAGTCATCGCCGGTAATCTTGTCGCATTCGACGATCTCCGGTGTCTCCTGGATCAGCCTTTCGACGATGTGCAGCATGCCCGGCATCGGCCTGACGCGGACCACCGCCTGCAGCGGATAGCCGAGCCGCGCCGGGTTGACCGAGACGGTGAAGCCGTTGATCACTCCGCGCTCCTCGAGCTTGCGCAGCCTTTCGGCCACGCTCGGCGAGGAAAGCCCCGCTTCCAGCGCGAGCTCCTTCAGCGAAACGCGGGCATTCGCCGCGAGAATTTCAAGAATGCGACGGTCAAGCTCGTCCAACATCGGCAGCCTTCTTAAAGCCAGATCGGCAAATTTGCCTTTCACTATTAGGCATACTGGCACAACGCCCTTTTGTTTTCCATATAAAATCGCCGCATGACTCATTATCCTCTTCGCTGTCACAAGGAGCCATGCGATGAACGGCGATTTACGGCGCGGAAGCGCGGAGATGACGGCGGCAATGCTGATTTCAGGAACGATCGGCTGGTTCGTGCTGATGTCGGGCCAGCCGGTGGCCGGCGTCGTTTTCTGGCGCTGCGTCTTCGGGGCCGTCACGCTCGCCATCCTCGCCGCGGCGCTCCGCCTCATCGATCTCAGGCATTTGCGGCCCAGGATCGTCGCCCTCGCCGTGCTTGGCGGTGTGGCGATCGTCGTCAACTGGCTGCTGCTCTTCAAAGCCTATTCGCACGCCTCGATCTCGATCGCAACGATGGTCTACAATACACAGCCCTTCATGCTGCTCGGTCTCGGGGCACTTTTCCTCGGCGAGAAGATCACCCCTACCAAGCTCATCTGGCTCTCGGTCTCCTTTGTCGGCATGATGGCGATCGTCGCCGCCAAGCCGGCGGGCGGCGCCGGAACCGGCCACTATCTCGCGGGCATCGCCCTCTCACTCGGCGCCGCCTTCTTCTACGCCATTGCGGCGATCGTCACCAAGCTTCTGAAAGGCACGCCGCCGCAGCTCATCGCGCTGATCCAGGTGGTCACCGGCGCGGCAATGCTCGCCCCCTTCGCCATCACTGCGCCACTGCCGCAATCGGCGTTCCAGTGGGCATTGATGGTCACCATCGGCGTCGTCCACACCGGCATCATGTACATTCTGCTCTACGGCGCGATCCAGCGGCTGCCGACCCATGTGACGGGCGCGCTTTCCTTTATCTACCCGATCGGGGCGATCCTGGTCGACCGGATTGCCTTCGGGCATGAATTGCAGCCGGTGCAGATTGCCGGATCAGCCGCGATTTTGCTCGCAGCGGCCGGCACCAATCTCGGCTGGACGCTTCGTTCGGTCCCGCTTATCAAGAGGAAAGTCGAACGGAGCGCTTGATGATTACCTGCTATCTGAAATATGTCATCGACCCCTACAAGCTTGCGGAATTCGAGCACTACGCGAACCTGTGGATTCCGCTGGTGAACAGGCTCGGCGGCACGCATCACGGCTATTTCATGCCACATGAGGGCGCCAGCAACATCGCGCTCGCGCTCTTCAGCTTTCCCTCGCTCGCGACTTACGAAACCTATCGCGAGAAGATGGCTGCGGATCCCGAATGCCAAGCGGCCTTCGCCTTTGCCGAAGAGACGCGCTGCATTCTGAGTTACGAGCGCAGCTTCATGCGCCCGGTCTTCGAGTAACGCCTGTTACTTGCGAGCCTCGACAGCCAGGCTGACGGCGAGGCTTGCAAGCACCGTGCTCATCATCCAGCGCTGCACCAGCATGAAAAGCGGACGCCCAGCCAGGAAGGCGGCGATCGATCCGGCGGTCACCGCGATCAGCGCATTGACGGTGACGCTAATCATGATCTGCAGGCTGCCGAAGACGAGCGACTGCAGGAGCACGCTTCCGGTCTCCGGTCGGATGAACTGCGGCAGCAGCGAAAGGTAGAGCGCCGCCACTTTCGGATTGAGCAGGCTGGTGACAAGCCCCATCACGAAGAGCTTGCGCGGTCCATCCTTCGGCAGGTCTCGGACCTGGAACAGCGAGCGGCCCCCGGGCTTCACGGCCTGCCAGGCAAGGTAAAGGAGATAGAGGGCACCCGCGAAGCACAGCGCGTTGTGGGCGAACGGGACCGCCAGCAGCAACGCAGTGATGCCGAGCGCGGCAAAGACCATATAGAAGACGAAGCCGAGCGCCACGCCGCCGAGCGAGACGAGGCCGGCGGCCGGGCCCTGGCAGATCGAACGCGAGATCAGGTAGATCATGTTCGGCCCCGGCGTCAGCACCATGCCGAGCGCGATTAGGGCAAAGCCTATGAGGTTCTGAATGGCCGGCATGATGCGCCCCTTCCGCAATTTTCCGGAAGGTGTCCTTTCTCCTTGGTGCCGACAACGGCGTTCTTGTCACCCGGTCAATTTTCTTGCGAAATAATGATTTCCCAACCGGCGGTTTTGCAGCTGCTTTTTCTCTCCGTCGCGTCGTTCCGCGGCTGTCACGCTCTGGCACGGCCGTCCCTTTGTCCCTATTCTCGCCACAGCACTTAATGAAGGGAGAAATCCATGCCTGAAGCGCGCAAGCCCGGCCGCGGCCGCGTCTTTTCATCGATCACCGAAACGATCGGCGACACTCCGATCGTGCGGCTCGACAAGCTCGCCGGGGAAAAGGGCGTCAAGGCGAACCTGCTCGCCAAGCTGGAATTCTTCAATCCGATCGCCTCGGTCAAGGACCGCATCGGCGTCGCCATGGTCGAAGCGCTCGAAGCGCAGGGGAAGATCGCGCCCGGCCGCACCACGCTGATCGAGCCGACGTCGGGCAATACCGGCATTGCGCTTGCCTTCGTCGCCGCCGCCAAGGGCTACAAGCTGATCCTCACAATGCCCGAGACGATGTCGGTCGAGCGGCGCAAGATGCTGGCGCTGCTTGGCGCCGAACTGGTGCTGACGGAAGGGGCGAAGGGCATGAAGGGCGCCATCGCCAAGGCGCAGGAACTGGTCGAGACGCTGCCCGACGCGATCACTCCGCAGCAGTTCGAAAATCCTGCCAATCCGGAGATCCACCGCAGGACGACGGCCGAAGAGATCTGGAACGACACCGAAGGTAAAGTCGACATCCTCGTCTCCGGCATCGGTACGGGCGGCACGATCACCGGCGCTGGCCAGGTGCTGAAGGCCCGCAAGCCTTCGGTCAAGGTAATCGCCGTCGAGCCCGAGGAGTCTCCGATTCTCTCAGGTGGGGCGCCCGGTCCGCACAAGATACAGGGCATCGGTGCCGGTTTCGCGCCGGCGATCCTCGACACGAGCGTCTATGACGAGGTGATTACCGTCAACGCGAGCGAAGCGGTCGAGGCGGCGCGCCTCGTTGCCAGGCTCGAAGGCGTGCCGGTCGGCATTTCCTCCGGTGCGGCGCTCCAGGCGGCGATCGAAGTCGGCCAGCGCGAGGAAAACGCCGGCAAGACCATTGTCGTGATCATACCGTCCTTTGCCGAGCGCTATCTTTCGACGGTGCTGTTCGAGGGGCTTGGCGCGTAGAGGCGCGGCGGCCGCCTGCATCGCTATGCCGCCGCCGGCAGCCGCTCGCCGGCGACGCGGTAGGAGATCGCTTCGGCAAGATGGATGCGGCCGACCGTCGGCGCCTCGTCGAGATCGGCAAGCGTGCGGGCCACCTTCAAGACGCGGTGGTAGCCGCGTGCGGAGAACTTCATCTTTTCCGCGGCGTCCCTCAACAACTGTAGCCCCGCGGCGTCCGGCTCGGCAATCTTCTCGATCATCGCGGTCGCGCAGCGGGCATTGCTGGTCAGCCCTGGGTGGCCGAGGGCGGCGAAGCGGTCCACCTGAAGAGCCCGAGCGCAGGCGACGCGACTGGCGACTGCGGCGCTCGGCTCGGCCGCGCCGGGCCGGATCAGATCGGCGGCGCTGACGGCCGGCACGTCGATGCGGATATCCAACCGGTCCATCAAGGGGCCCGAAATCCGCGCCTGGTAATCGGCCATGCAGCGTGGACCACGGGCGCAGCTGCGGCCCGGCTCGCCGGCCATGCCGCAGCGGCACGGGTTCATGGCGGCGACGAGCTGGATCGCCGCCGGATAGCTGACGCGGTGGTTGGCACGGGCGATGACACACTCTGCAGTTTCGAGCGGTTGGCGCAGCGCATCGAGCACCTGCGGCGGAAACTCCGGAAACTCGTCGAGAAACAGCACGCCGTGATGGGCAAGCGACGCCTCGCCCGGCTTTGCCCTGAGGCCGCCGCCGATCAGCGCCGCCATGGTGGCGGAATGGTGGGGCGCGCGGAACGGCCGGCGGTCGGAAAGCTTGCCGCCCGGCAATTGCCCGGCGATCGAATGGATCATCGAGACCTCGAGCAATTCGGACGGAGAGAGCGGCGGCAGGATGGAAGGCAGCCGCGCCGCGAGCATCGACTTGCCGGACCCTGGCGGGCCCACCATCAAGAGATTGTGGTTGCCGGCGGCCGCCACTTCGAGCGCCCGCTTGGCGCTCTCCTGGCCTTTGATGTCGGCGAGATCCGGAAGGTTGGCGGCCGCGGCCCGGATCGCCGGTTCGGGTCGCGAGAGCACTTGCGTGCCGCGGAAATGATTGGCGATGGCGATCAGGCTGCGCGGCGCGAGGATGTTGATGTCCGACCCGGCCCAGGCGGCTTCCGCTCCGCTTTCGGCCGGGCAGATCAGCCCCTTGCCGAGCGCATTGGCGCCGATTGCCGCCGGCAGAGCGCCGGCGACCGGCGCAATCGTGCCGTCGAGATTGAGCTCGCCGATGACGACATAGCCGGAAAGGGCGTCCGCGGGGATTGCGCCCAGCGACGCCATCAGGCCAAGTGCGATGGCAAGATCGAAGTGGCTGCCTTCCTTCGGCAGATCCGCGGGTGCGAGATTGACGGTCACCCGTTTCGCCGGCAGCGCCAAGCCTGAGGCGTGGAGCGCCGCCTGGACGCGCTCGCGGCTTTCGGCAACCGCCTTGTCCGGAAGACCGACGATCTGCATGCCGACTTTTCCAGGCGCCACCATCACCTGGACGTCGACCGGAACGCCCTCGATACCTTGAAACGCAACCGTACTGACGCGCGCGACCATGATGCCCCCATTGCTCCAGCGCGCACCGCACAACCGCCGCCGGTAGCACGTCAAATCTTGCACGGTACACGCTTAAAAACAAGAACAATAATAGAACAAATGCCGCTGGCCGGTGTTGAACCGGCTTGATCAGCCGCGCTTTTTCTCGATCGCGTCCCAGAGCAGGCTCGCAACGTCGGCGCCGCCAAACTTCCTGACCTCGCGAATCCCGGTCGGCGAGGTCACGTTGATCTCGGTCATATAATCGCCGATCACGTCGATGCCGACGAAGAGGAAGCCGCGGGCTTTGAGCGCCGGCCCGATGCGGGCGCAGATTTCCCGTTCGCGGGCGGTGAGCTCGGTCGCCTCGGCCCGTCCGCCGACATGCATGTTTGATCGCGCGTCGTGCTCTGCGGGAACCCGGTTGATCGCACCGACCGGCTCGCCGTCGACGAGCAGGATACGCTTGTCGCCTTTTCTCACCGCCGGCAGATATTCCTGAGCGATGAAGGGCTCGCGGAACATCTGGCCGAACATTTCGAGCAGCGAAGAGAGATTGCGGTCGTCGCGCGCCGAATGGAAGACGCCGGCGCCGCCATTGCCGTAGAGCGGTTTCAGGATGATGTCGCCCATCTCCTCGCGGAAGCGGGCGATCTCGCTCGCATCGCGGGTGATCAGCGTCCGCGGCATCAGGTCGGGAAATTCGGTGACGAAGATTTTCTCCGGCGAATTCCTGACCCAGGCCGGGTCGTTGACGACGAGCGTCTTCGGATGCAGCCGCTCGAGCAGATGCGTCGAGGTGATATAGGCCATGTCGAAGGGCGGATCCTGGCGGAGCAGGATAACGTCCATGGTGGAAAGATCGATCCGTTCCGGCTCGCCGAGGGTGAAGTGGTCGCCCTTGACGTCGCGCAGCGTCATCTGCTGTGCGGTCGCAAAGACTTTGCCGTCGCGCAGCGAAAGTCTGTCGGGGGTATAATGGAACAGGCGGTAGCCGCGCGCCTGCGCCTCGAGACTCATGGCAAAGGTCGAATCGCCTGCAATGGTGATGCCCGACACATGGTCCATCTGGACCCCGACATTGACGATTCTTGCCATTCTACCGTTCCTGGTTGAACCTTTGCCGCATAAACCCGTGTGAACATCGCTTCGCGGCGAATTATACAGCGATTCAAAGCGCTGCGGCGGCCTTGATCGGCTCCGAAGCGACGAGCGAGTCCGCCACGGCGCCCGCAACATGTAGAATGCGTGACGCGCTTAGGCAAGGAGACCGAAGCCTATTCAAAACCCTGGACGACACTGGTGATGAGATCGTGGTCGGAGAGCGGGCGGCCTGACGCATCGAGCGAAGGAATGATGCGGCTTTCGCCGATCGTCAGGCCTCGCGTCAGGAACCAGTCGAGCTTCATCGCCCGCTTCGGCCAACGGGTGATGAGGCTCGGGCGTGTCGTCATCTGGTCGTTCGGGCCGCCATGTCGGGTGAAACCGCGCGCGGCGCTGACCGTAAAAAGCCCTTCGGCCTCGAAATCGCCGCCCGCATGGTTGCCCGTATTGAGATCGCCGCCGATAAGGATGGGAAGGCCCGGAAAGGCAGCGTCGAGCCTATCAATCAGTTCCTTGACCTGCCGCTCGCGATGGGCGGCGGTCGTCTGACTTTCGAGATGGGTCGAAACGGCGACAAAAGGGCCCGCCTCCGTGTCGATCATCGCGCCGAGAGCGATGCGCTCGCCGAGGCGCGGCTGATCGCTGCCATCCATGAACCAAAGGCGCTCGCCCCAGAGCCTCAGCAGGAAGGGGCGCTGAATTTGAACGGACGCCATCAGCGCGTTTCCGTGGAAGCCCTTCTCGTTGAAGTCGTCCTTGCAGAATTCGCGTTCAGTATCCGATCCGAGGCCCACTTCAATGTACTCGACGCCATAGGCGTATTGCATCGAGAGCGCCGCCGCGACCTCGGTCGTCGTGTGACGCTGACCGGTACGGGCCATGCCGTTGTCCATTTCGGAAAGCAGCACCAGCGCCGCCCCGGTCGTGCGGAGATGCTCGGCGCTTTCTGCGGGAAAGAGGCAGCGCTCGAGGTTCCAGGCCGCAACGGTGAAGGGAAAGGCAAGCGGTCCGCTGGTGTAGGCGCCGCCACCGATCTCGATCGTGTTCATCGCCTCGAGCCCCGCCATGACGGCGTCATGGCCGGCGATGCTGCGTTCCATCCGGGCAAAGCCGTCGCGATCCTCCTGCGAGGGTATAGCGAGCGTCGATACGGTCCCTTCAATCACGATACAGGCTCCAGATTCACGGTTTGCTGGCGGGCCGGCGCGGCAGCTGTGGGGCGATGGAGCCGAGTGCCATTCTCCGCGGAGAAGAAATGCAGCCGCTCCGTCGGTATGGCGATGGCAAGCTGATCGGCGAGCGGCGTTTCCGGCGGCAACGCGGCTGTCAGCGCCTGGTCCTCGACCGTGCCGTGCACCAGGCGCTGCGCCCCGAGTTCCTCGACATAGTCGACCCGGAAGGCCAGTGCCTGTTCGCCGAAGGCTGCCGGACGCAGATCTTCCGCCCGGACCCCAACCGTCACTGGGCCTTCGGACGGCGCCGGATAGCCGAGCTCGATCACATGCGTGCCGATATGCAGCCGGCCACCCTCGAGCGTGCCGTTGACGAGGTTCATCGCCGGCGAGCCGATGAAGCTGGCGACGAAGGTCGAGGCGGGCGCGTGATAGACCTCGAGCGGTCGGCCGATCTGCTCGATTTTGCCGCCATTTAGCACCACCAGCCGATCGGCAAGCGTCATCGCCTCGAGCTGGTCGTGGGTGACATAGAGCGACGTGGTGCCGAGCCGCCTCTGCAGCCGCTTGATCTCGCCGCGCATCGAGACACGCAGTTTCGCATCGAGGTTCGAGAGCGGCTCGTCGAAGAGGAAGGCGGCCGGCTTGCGGACGATCGCCCGGCCCATGGCGACGCGCTGCCGCTGGCCGCCCGAAAGCGCCCTCGGCTTGCGGTCCAGATAGGGCTCGATTTCAAGCATGCGCGCCGCCTCGGCGACGCGCGCTTCGATTTCGGCCTTCGCCGTCTTGCGGTTCTTCAGGCTGTAGGCGAGGTTGTCGTAGACGGTCATATGCGGGTAGAGCGCATAATTCTGGAACACCATCGCGATGTCGCGCTCGGCCGGATCGACATCGTTGATCAGCCGCGTTCCGATCGTCACGTTGCCTTTCGATATCGTCTCCAGCCCGGCGACCATGCGCAGCAAGGTCGACTTGCCGCAGCCGGATGGTCCGACGAGCACGATGAATTCGCCGTCCTCGATATCGATCGAGACCGATTTCACGGCCTCGACATTGCCCGAGTAGAATTTCGAAACCTCGACGATATCGATCGCGGCCATTGGCTGCCTCCGTTTGCGGGATTGGGAGTCAGGCGCGGCCTCTAAACCGCGCCGCCCTCTCTTCGTTCCGTTCGCAATCTTCGTTCTGCACATTCCCAGACGGCGAACCGCTGCACACTTCGCCTGGAATGCTTTTTTGCTCTGAGTATTTCCGGACGGCGAACCGCTGCACACTTCGCCTGGAATGCTTTATTTGTCGCTTTCGGTGAGCCCCTTGATGAACCAGCGCTGGAAGATGACGACGATCATCACCGGCGGCAGCATGGCGAGGATCGCCAAGGCAAGGGCTTCGTTGTAGTCGGGAATGTTAGAGCCGACCCAGACGAGCAGGATCTGCTTGATGCCGCGCACCAGCGTGAAGAAGCCTTCGTCGGTCGTCATCAGCGTCGGCCAGAGATACTGGTTCCAGCCATAGACGAACATGATGATGAAGATCGCCGCCATCATGGTGCGCGACAGCGGCACCAGCACGTCGATGAAGAACTTGAAGGGTCCGGCGCCGTCGATGCGCGCCGCCTCGAGCAATTCGTCCGGCACCGACTTGAAGAACTGGCGGAAATAGAAGGTACCGGTCGCGGAGGCGAGCAGCGGCACGATGAGTCCGGTATAGGTATTCGTCAGCCGCAGCGTGTTCATCACCTCATAGGAGGGCAGGATGCGCACTTCGAGCGGCAGGAGCAGGGTCGTGAAGATGATCCAGAAGAAGAAGGCCGCCAGCGGAAAGCGGAAATAGACGATCGCGTAGGCCGCCAGCATGGAAAGGACGATCTTGCCGACAGCGAAACCGAGGCCGAGAACCATCGAATTCATCATCATGTTGAACCCGGTGACCTTGCCGGTGAACCCACCCTCGCGGGTCAGTACGGTCTCATAGGTCTCGGCAAAATGGCCGCCCCAGGTCAGGCTGAGGCCGTTGCGGTGGATGTCGGCCGCCTCGTGCGTCGAGGTCATGAAGGCGACCACGACCGGCGCCAACATGATGAAGACGCCGAAAAGCAGGATGACGTGGTCGAAGAACCGGGTGCGATGCATCGGCGTCACCTCAATTATAGTGCACGCGCCGCTCGATGAGGCGGAACTGGAAGACGGTGAGCACGAACACGATGATCATCAGGATGACCGACTGCGCCGAGGAGCCGCCGAGATCGTTGCCGCGGAAGCCGTCCATGTAGACCTTGTAGACAAGCGTGATCGGATTGTTGGCGGCCTTGTCCTTCACCATCACATCGATGATGCCGAAGGTGTCGAAAAGCGCGTAGGTGACGTTGATGATCAGCAGGAAGAAGGCAGTCGGGGCCAGCAGCGGCAGGATGACCGTCCAGAAGCGGCGCAGACCCGAGCGGCAGTCGATCGCCGCCGCCTCGCGGACCGACACCGGGATGCCCTGAAGTCCTGAGAGGAAGAAGATGAAGTTGTAGGGGATCTGCTTCCAGACCGAGACGACGATCATGGCGAAGGCTGTATCGAAATAATCGAGCCCGACCTTGATGTCCCAGCCGAACCACCGGGCGAGTTCGACGATCGGGCCGATGTGCTGGTCGAAGAACATCATGCCGATCAGGCCGGCAACGGGCGGGGCGATCGCATAGACCCAGATGAGCAGCGTCTTATAGGCCGAATTGCCGCGAATGACGCCGTCCGCCTTGACGGCAAGCAAAAGGCCGATCGACAGTGCGAAGAAGGTGACTAGGGCGGTGAAGATCGCGGTGAAACGCGCGATGCCGAGATATTCCGAGGACTTCAGGACGTCGGTGTAATTGCTCATGCCGACGAAGGTCGCGCCGAAGCCGAACGGATCCTCCAAGTAGAAGGACGACTGGATCGCCTGGATCGACGGCCAGTAGAAGAAGACGAAGATGATCGCCAGCTGCGGCGCGAGAAAGAGATAGGGCAGGAAAGGCGACGAGAACTGCACGCGCTTGGCAGCCATTTCGCCCCTGTCCGACTTGCCGCCAAAGAGCCGGAAAGCGCCGAGACGACGTCCTCCAGCCTTCGTTCCTGTTCCTCCCCGCGTCGCGGGGAGGAGATCTGTTCCAATCACCATCGAGATCAGCCGGCCGTCTTGGCGAAACGGGCCAGCAGTTCGTTGCCTTCGTTCTCGATCGTTTCGAGGGCATCCTTCACGGTCGTTTCGCCGGAGAAGATGCGACCGTATTCACGCTCCATGATCTCGCGGATTTGCGGGTAAAAGCCGAGACGGTAACCCTTGGACCATTCGCCGGCCGGCAGCAGGAGCTGCTTGATGCCGACTTCGGCGACCGGCTTTTCCTTGTAGTAGCCGTCCTTCTCGGCGAGCTCGTAGGCTGCCTTGGTGATGGCGACGTAGCCGGTGGACTTGTGGTAGAAGTACTGGATTTCCGGCGAGGTCAGGAACTGGAAGAAGCGGGCCACACACTTGTTTTCCTCGTCCGACTTGCCGGACATGGCAAAGAGTGCGGCGCCGCCGATGAAGGAGTTGGTACCGGCGCCCTTGATCGAGCCCCAATAGGGGAGGAACGTCGCGGAGAACGGCATCTGCGCGGTCTTCTGCAGGCCGCCGAAGGAACCGGAGGAGCCGATCCAAAGCGCTGCCTTGCCTTCTTCGAAGACCTTCTGGTTGTCGTTCCAGCCGGCACCGTAGAAGGCGAAATGGCCCTGGTCCTTCCAGGCCTTCAGCTTCTCGAACATCATTTCGAGATTCGGGTCGGTGACGTTGAGCTTCGTATCGACGACGCTGTCGTAGCCATTGTTGTTGGTGGCGAACTGGACGTTGTTGCGCGAGAAGAAATTCTCGGTGAACTGCCAGGTGAGCTGCGACTGGACGAGCGGGATGAAGCCGGCCCCTTTCAGCTTCGGCGCGATCGCCTCGAACTCTTCCCAGGTCTTCGGCGCCTCGACGCCGGCCTTCTTCAGGGCCTCGTCATTGATGTACATGATCGGCGCCGAGGAATTGAACGGCATGCCGACGAACTTGCCTTCGGCGTCGGCGTAGAAGTAGCGCACGCCGTCGATGAAGGCGTTGCGATCGAAGTTGTAGCCCGCCTTGTTGATCAGGTCTTCGGCCGGAATGACAGCGCCCTTGGCGTTGATGATGGTTGCGGCGCCGGCGTCGAAGACCTGCAGGATGTTCGGCTGTTCGCCGGAGCGGAAGGCGGCGATGCCGGAAGCGAGCGCTTCCTCATAGGTGCCTTTGCTGACGGGCGTCAGCGCGCAAGCGCTCTGGGATGCGTTGAATTTCTGGGCGACTTCGTTGATCACCTCGCCGTTGCGGCCGGCCATGCCGTGCCACCAGGTGATGTTGGTCGCGGCGAACGACGCGGTCGTCGAAAATGCAAGAGCAAGGGCTGCGAGCGAAATTGTTTTGAGCATGTCTGGGTCCCTCTCCACCGTGGTTCCGGTTGGCAGTGGACTAGTGATCTTCAATGACAGGCCGGTAATGCTTTTGTGTCGGAACGATTACAAATTTGCCGCGATCGCTTGGTCGCGGGATGCGGGCCGAAAACCGCGCGCACTTTGCCTCGTTCCGCTCGTCGATCAAAAAGCATTCGGCAGGTGCCGCGGCCAGCGCCAGGGCATAACGGCGACGATGTCGTAGCGGACAGAGAGGCGGTGGAAATCCGCCTGACGCGAGAGCCAGACGTCGCTGGCGGCCCTGATCCGCCGTTGCGCCGTATCGGAGACGGCGAAGACCGCCCCGTCGAAAGTGCCGCGGGCCTTCACTTCGACGCAGGCGATGAGGTCGCCGCGCCGAGCGATGATGTCGATCTCGCCCAGCTTGGTGCGGTAGCGCATGGCGACGATGCGGTAGCCCTTGACGATCAGGCAGAGCGCGGCGCGGTATTCGGCAAGATGGCCGCGCTTCAGCGCCTTCAGCTTGCGGGCATCCGGACGCTCAACCTTCATTGCTGTCCTTGAGACCCAGCAGCCTGTCGTAGAGCTCCTTGCGTGGCAATCCGGTTTGCCGGGCGGCTTCCGTCGCGGCCTTGCCCGTCGGCATGTCGCGGGAAAGTGTTTTCAGGAGCGCGTCCACATCCGCGGCCCCGGGGGCTGGCTTTGCATCGGGCGGTCCGATCACCAGAACGATCTCGCCCTTCACACTTGCGCCTTCGTCGTAAAACGCCTTCAGTTCGCCGAGCGTGCCGCGGCGAAATTCCTCAAAGGTTTTGGTTAGTTCGCGGCAGACCGCCGCCTTCCTCCCTTCGCCGAAAATCTCGGCGGCCGCAGCGACGGTCGCGGCGATGCGGTGCGGCGACTCGAAGAAGAGAAGCGTCGCTGGCACGTGGGCGAATTCCGCCAACCGATCGCGCTTCGCCTTGTCCTTGGTGGGCAGAAAACCGGCAAAGAGGAAGGCATCGCTCGGGAGACCGGATCCGACGAGAGCCGCGAGCGGCGCCGACGCACCGGGAATGGGCACGACCCGATGACCGGCGTCGATCGCGAGCTGCGCCAGGCGATAGCCCGGGTCTGAGACGAGCGGCGTGCCGGCATCGGAGACGAGCGCCACGGATTTCCCCGCGGCAAGCGCCGAAAGCAGCCGCGGCCCGGCCTCGGCCGCGTTGTGTTCATGATAGGCAACCGGCCGATTGACGATGCCGTAGCGGTCGAGCAGCACCCGCGTCACCCGCGTGTCCTCGCAGGCAAGCAGGTCGGCGCCGGCGATCGTCTCCAGCGCCCTCAAGGTGATGTCGGCGAGATTGCCGATCGGCGTCGCCACCAGATAGAGAGCCGGCTCCAGCGGGCGCGCCGGAATGCTTGCATTGTGCAGGCGAAAGCTGCGGTGCCTTTCCTTCCCCGCCGCTTCGGTCGATTGCTGCTTGTCCAACGCCCTGTTCCCGCTTATGCCCGGCTTGCCGGTTCGCGCCCTTTATGAGTGAGCCGCACGCGCAGGGCAAGGCCGCCGGCCCCGGCGGGCGCCTGCATTTGGGAAAAGCCCGCAAAACCGCTTGCGTTCGCGGCGATTTTTCTGCCATTTTGCCCGTCCACATCACTCCGGCCGGCCGGCCGGGACACACGCAGTTTGACGCTGCGGCGGGCGCACCGCCCGTCCGGCAATGGTTGAAAGCGGTAGCATCCCATGCGCATTACTCTTGAGCGGTCCAATCTTTTGAAATCGCTGAACCATGTCCATCGCGTGGTCGAACGGCGCAACACCATCCCCATCCTCTCGAACGTGCTCCTGCGCTCCGATGGCGCCAGCCTCGAAATGAAGGCGACCGACCTCGACCTGGAGATCACCGAGGCAACGCCGGCCCAGGTGGAACAGGCCGGCGCCACGACCGTTCCGGCCCACCTGCTCTATGACATCGTCCGCAAGCTGCCGGACGGTTCCGAGGTGCGGCTCGCCACCAATGCCGAGGGTACGGCAATGACGGTTGCCTCGGGCCGCTCCAAGTTCTCGCTGCAATGCCTGCCGCAATCGGACTTTCCGGACCTCACGGCCGGCAGCTTCTCGCATTCCTTCCGCGTCAAGGCGCCGGACTTGAAGATGCTGATCGACAGGACGCAGTTCGCGATTTCGACGGAGGAAACGCGCTACTACCTCAATGGCATCTTCGTTCACACGGTGGAGGACAAGGGGCAGTTGAAGCTGCGCGCCGTTGCGACCGACGGCCATCGCCTCGCCCGTGCCGACATCGAGGCGCCGTCCGGTTCGGAGGGCATGCCCGGCATCATCGTTCCGCGCAAGACCGTCAGCGAATTGCAGAAGCTGCTCGACAATCCGGACGTGGTCGTGACGGTCGAGGTCTCGGACGCGAAAATCCGCCTGACGATCGGCTCGATCGTCATGACCTCGAAGCTGATCGACGGCACCTTCCCGGACTATCAGCGGGTGATTCCTGCCGGCAACGACAAGGAGCTGCGCGTCGACTGCCAGTCCTTCGCGCAAGCCGTCGACCGCGTCTCGACGATCTCCTCCGAACGCGGCCGAGCCGTCAAGCTCGCCTTGAACGAAGGCCAGATGACGCTGACCGTCAACAACCCGGATTCCGGCAGCGCAACGGAAGAATTGCCGGTCGGTTATGAGAGCGACCCGCTCGAGATCGGTTTCAACGCCAAGTACCTGCTCGACATCACCGCCCAACTTACCGGCAATGAAGCGGTCTTCATGCTGGCGGACCCGGGTTCGCCGACGCTGGTGCGGGACCTCGCGGCGGACGACGCGCTCTACGTGCTGATGCCGATGCGCGTGTAAGACGTCAGCGTCTTGATCAGACGCACAAAGGTCGCTGTCGCACTTTGAATTGGTGCCGTTCTATCCTTAGATCGGCTGCGATCTCGGGAAGCATGCAGCGGAGCGATATCGGACTGAAACCCGCCACGCCCGCGTGGTGGTTTTTTCATAGATCCGACGTCGCCCTCTGTTGATAAAGTGTCGCTTTCAGACGCAGGCCGACTTGTTTTCGCCGCAGATGCGAGCACATTATGCACAGACGCTCACGCGGGCCGCCGATTTGCGGCGACGCGCGTGTTGCCATGGAACAATGAAGTCGAGGGGATTCGATGAGTCTGCGCCTGAAGGTGAAGGAAAAGTTCGGTCAGAAGTTCGACGAAGAGATTCGCTTCTTCAAGGGCTGGATGAGCAACACCCGGGCCGTCGGCGCGATCCTGCCGACATCCGCAGTGACGGCGCGACGCATGGCGAGCGTCGTCAACCCGCGTTCCGGTCTGCCGGTCCTCGAGCTCGGCCCGGGCACAGGCGTGATCACCAAGGCGATCCTGGAGCGCGGCATTTCGCCTGAAAGGCTGATATCGGTCGAATACTCGACCGAATTCTTCAATCAGCTGAAGGAGGATTTCGCTGGCGTGCACTTCATCAACGGCGATGCCTTCGACCTTTCGCGCACGCTCGGCGCGCTGAACGGTCAACAGTTCGACAGCGTCGTCTCCGCCGTACCGCTCCTGAACTTCCCGATGCACCGCCGCGTCGAACTGATCGACGACCTGCTCTCGCGCGTCCCCTTCGGCCGTCCCGTCGTTCAGATCTCCTACGGGCCGATGTCGCCAGTGGTTGCCATGCCGGATCGCTATCGCATCCAGCATTACGATTTCGTCGTGCGCAACATCCCGCCGGCTCAGCTCTGGGTCTATAGCAAGGCCCATTAGACCCCGGACCTGCCGTGTTCGGCGTCTATATCACCCACCCGCAAGTCAAGATCGATCCCGCCGTCCCCGTGCCGGAATGGGGCCTGTCCGATCTCGGGCGGGAACGGGTACGCATGACCTCCGAACAGCCGTGGGTCCGATTGCTCGGCCGCGTCATCTCCAGCGCGGAAAAGAAGGCGATCGAAACGGCGGCAATTCTCGCGGAGGCCGCAGGCGTTCCGGTCGAGACCGACGAGGAGATGGGCGAGAACGACCGCTCCTCGACGGGCTTCCTGCCGCCCGACGACTTCGAGAAAGCAGCGGACCGGTTCTTCGCCCACCCCGAGGAGAGCCATTTGGGCTGGGAGCGCGCCATCGATGCGCAGGCGCGCATCTCGAAGGCGGTGTTCTCCATCCTCGACCGTCATGATCCGGCGATCCCGATCGCTTTTGTGGGGCATGGCGGCGTCGGCACGCTGCTGAAATGCCGGATGACGGGCGCGGCGATCTCCCGCAGCGCCGACCAGTTGCCGGGCGGCGGCAATCTCTTTGCCTTTCGTCTTGCGGATCGGGCCGTCACATGCGACTGGACGCCGATGGAGATTTGGCAGGGGTGATCTCGACATGAGCACAAGCGCGCGCGACCGGCTGATCGTCGGCCTCGACATTCCTACGATCGCCGAGGCCGAAAAGATCGTCTCGACGCTGGGCGAGGAGGTCGTCTTCTACAAGATCGGCTACCAGCTCGCCTTCGCCGGCGGCCTCGAATTCGCCCGCGATCTCGCCATGAGCGGCAAGAAGGTCTTTCTCGACATGAAACTGCTCGACATCGACAACACGGTGGCGAAGGGCGTCGAGAACATCGTCAGGATGGGCATGTCGATGCTGACGCTGCATGCCTATCCGAAGGCGATGAAGGCGGCCGTCGAAGCGGCGAAGGGATCGGACCTCTGCCTGCTCGGAGTGACGGTGCTGACCTCGATGGACGCGCGGGACGTCATCGATGCGGGTTACGGAACCGATCCACACACACTGGTGCTGCGCCGTGCCGAACAGGCGCGCACCGCCGGCATGGGCGGCATCGTCTGCTCGGCGGAGGAAGCCGCCGCCGTCCGCAACATCATCGGCGCGGAGATGGCGGTGGTGACGCCCGGCATCCGCCCCGCCGGTGCGGAGAAAGGCGACCAGAAGCGGGTGATGACGCCGGCCGAGGCGCTCAGTGCGGGATCGAGCCACCTCGTCGTCGCCCGACCGATCATCAAGGCGGTCGATCCGCTGGCCGCCAGCCGCGCAATCCTCGCCGAGATGGAGAGCACCCTCTCCGGTTGATCCGCCCTGAGGCGGCGCGACCAGCCTTGGCTTTGTCACTTCCTGTCAACCGGTGCGCTTGACCTCGACCCAGAATTGCCGGAAGTAACGATCCCGTCTGTGCTTTTCGAGAACGACGAGGAGTTCGTTATGGCAAAGGGATATTGGATTGCTCGGGTCGATATCAGAGACCCGGAACGCTACAAACACTACGTGGCGGCCGCAAAGCCGGCCTTCGAGAAATATGGCGCGACTTTCCTGGCGCGCGGCGGAGAATTCCACCGGTTGGAAGGCGCCGTCCGCGCCCGCAATGTGGTGATCGAATTCCCCTCCCTGCAGGCGGCGATCGACTGCTACAATTCCCCGGAATATCAGATCGCCGCTGCAATCCGCCAGGAGGTTGCCGATGCCGAGATGGTCGTAGTGGAGGGCGTCTGACCTCCCCGTCTGCTTCGAGCGGAGACACGGCGCCGTCCTCCGGGCAAGACCCCCTCCCCAACGCCTCCCCACAAGGGGGAGGGACTAGCCGTGGCACCGCCTCCGCCCCCTCCAACGCTTCCACACGCGGAAGCGGTTTAGGTGACGTGCCCAAGGCGCGGCATCGTGGCCCCTCCCCCTCGTGGCGAGGGGTTGGGGAGGGGTGAACCTGCCGCGAGCATGCGCGGAATGGCCTTCACCTTGCCCGC
This sequence comes from Sinorhizobium fredii USDA 257, assembly GCF_000265205.3. NCBI lineage: Bacteria > Pseudomonadati > Pseudomonadota > Alphaproteobacteria > Hyphomicrobiales > Rhizobiaceae > Ensifer > Ensifer fredii. The sequence continues at coordinate 6,432,782 of NC_018000.1, read as the reverse complement.
CGCTTCGGCTATGTAGCAAGCAATTCTTCCAAACGACTTCAGGAGTGCGCTTCCCATGACCTTGTCCAACCTTCCGCCGCTGGTGACGATTTTCGGCGGATCCGGATTTGTCGGCCGTCATGTGGTGCGCGCGCTTGCAAAGCGAGGCTATCGCATTCGCGTCGCGGTGCGCCGGCCGGATCTTGCAGGTCATCTCCAGCCGCTCGGCAGCATGGGCCAGATTTCCTTCGTCCAGGCCAATCTGCGCTATCGCAAGTCGGTCGATCGCGCCGTCGAGGGTGCCGACCACGTGATCAACTGCGTCGGCGTGCTCTTCGAGAGCGGCCGCAACACGTTTGACGCGGTACAGGACTTCGGCGCCCGGGCCGTCGCGGAAGCCGCCCGCGCGGCCGGTGCGACGCTGACGCATATTTCGGCAATCGGCGCCAACACGCAATCCGAGTCGAGCTACGCCCGCACCAAGGGCCGGGCCGAGATCGCCGTCCTCGAAACGGTCCCCGAGGCGGTCATCCTGCGCCCGTCGATCATCTTCGGGCCCGAGGACGACTTCTTCAACAAGTTCGCCAGCATGGCGCGCTTCGCACCCGCGCTGCCGCTGATCGGCGGCGGCCGGACGAAGTTCCAGCCGGTCTATGTGACGGATGTCGCCGAAGCGGTCGCCCGCGCCGTCGACGGGAAACTCACGGGCGGGACGATCTATGAACTCGGCGGCGCGCAGGTCCTGTCGTTCCGCGAATGTCTCGAGATCACGCTGAACACGATCGATCGCAAGCGTTCCTTCGTTTCGATCCCCTTCGGCATCGCATCGCTTCTCGGCAGCGTCGCATCACTCGTGCCGTTCATCGCGCCGCCGATTACCGCCGACCAGGTGGTGTTGCTCAAATCCGACAATGTGGTGTCCGCGGCGGCCGAGGCGGAAGGCCGGACGCTCCCCGGAATCGGCATCGAGCCGACCTTGCTCGAATCGATTCTGCCAACCTATCTGGTGCGTTTCCGCCCGCAGGGGCAGTATACGCGCGGCGGCCGCGCGGCCTGATTGCGCTACCAGCGATGTGGTTTGATTTCAGCCGCCGGTCCCGCCGGCGGCTTTTGCTTGTGGCCATGTTGCAACAGCGTTGCAGTTCTGCCGCAGTCGAAAACGGGAATGGTGTTTACCGCAGATTCAGCATGTCCTGATATTGATCATGACACGCCCGGCGAATAAACACCGCTCGCACCCACGGCGCGGCGAGCGCAGGCGGTGACAACATCATAGCTGAAAGGCATAACTTCCCATGGGCAAGTCGATCGCAATCTTTTTTGCGTCTGCGGCACTGATCATTCTGGCTGGCTCATTCATCGCACCGGGCACTGTGGCGAGCAGCAGCAAGGGCTGCACGCCTGGCTATGGCGTCGATCCGTGCACGACGGCGTCGATCGGGGCATCCGGCTGGTAAGCCGGTCTACTGCCTCGGCTTTGAGGCAGGCATCTTGAGTTATTGGCGGGGGCCAGGGGCCGCATGCGTTTCGCAAGAGACGCATGCGGCTTTATGTTTTGCGGGCTAAGCTTAGCCGAGCAGCCACAGACCGATCAGACCCGCAGTGCCGACCACGATGCGCCAGATCGCGAAGGGCGTGAAGCCGCGGTGCGAGACGAAATCGAGCAGCGAGCGCACGACGAAGATCCCCGCGACGAAGGCGGCGATGAAACCGACGGCGATGACGCTGATGTCGTCGAAGGAGAGCGCGTCACGGTTCTTGTAGAGGTCGAGGGTGAAGGCGCCGACCATGGTCGGCATGGCGAGGAAGAAGGAGAACTCGGCGGCCGAACGCTTGTCGGTTCCCATCAGCAGAGCGCCGGCGATTGTCGCGCCGGAGCGTGACGTCCCCGGAATCATCGCGAGGCACTGGAAGAGCCCGATCTTCAGGGCGAGCGACGGCGGGTAGTCGAACACGTCGGTATAGCGCGGCTTCAAGGGCAGGCGGTCGATCATGTAGAGAATGACACCGCCGACGATCAGTACGACGCAGATCAGCATCGGTGTCTCGAACAGGACCGCCTTGATGAAGCCATGTGCCGCGGCCCCGATCAGCGCAGCCGGCAGGAAGGCGAGCAACACCGACAAGACGAAGCGCCGTGCCTTAACGCTCGTCGGCAGGGCCAAGGCGATCGATAGGAGCTTCTGGAAATAGACGAGCAGGATGGCAAGGATGGCACCGAGCTGGATGAGCACGGCAAAAGTGTTTCCCGGCGACTTGAAGCCGAGGAAGTGCCCGGCGAGGAGTACATGCGCCGTCGACGAGACGGGAATGAACTCCGTCAGCCCTTCGATGAGCCCAAGCACGAGCGCGCTGATGATCGATTGATCGGCCATATATGAACGTTTCCTGATATTCTGGGATTTGGGAGGAGAAAGTCGATTCTCTTGTGTTTGCCACCACAACTACCTATAGCTCGTTGTCGCAAGCCGTGGCCAGTTGCATACGCCGCGACGCCGAGATCCTCGAAAACAGCTGCAATCTGATCATCGATGCCGACACTGTATCATCACCCCATGTCCTCTGCCTCGCGGTTCGTACGCCTTATTCTCTCAGAATATGGCTATCAGACGGAATTGAGCGAGGAACAGCCCTGGGAGAACCGGCGCGACTTCCTGGCGCTCAACCCGGCCGGCACCCTGCCGGTCTATGTGGATGACAGCATGCGGGCGCTTTGCGGCGCGACGATCATCTCGGAATATCTCGACGAGACCAGCGGCATCATGAAGCGCGATCGCCGGCTGCTGGCGGAGGATCCGTTCCAGAGGGCCGAGATCCGCCGGCTCACCGAATGGTTCCTGCAGAAGATGGAAGCCGACGTGACGCGGCCGCTGGTGCGCGAGCGCATCTTCAAGCTGCAGATGACACCCGACCAAGGCGGCGGCGCGCCGGATTCGAAGGTTCTCCGAACCTCGCGCAACAATATCCGTCAGCACATGAAGTATCTCTCCTGGCTCGCCGGCTCGCGCCCCTGGCTTGCCGGCGACCGAATCTCCTATGCCGATCTCGCGGCGGCCGCGGCGACCTCGGTGCTCGACTATCTCGGCGAAATAGACTGGTCCGACGCGCCATCCGCCAAGGAATGGTACCAGCGGCTGAAATCCCGGCCGTCCTTCCGTCCGCTGCTTGCCGAGCGGGTGCGCGGCGTAACCCCCGTCTCCCATTATGCGGATCTCGATTTCTAAGGACGCGACGATGCCTGGCGACGCTGCAAAGGCGGAGAACCAGGACAGGAAACGACGGACGCTCACCGCTTTCCTGAAGGAGGAAGCCGCGGCCAAGGGCTTCGATCTCTGTCGCATCACGCGGCCGGACGCGATTCCCGATGCGCCGGACCGGCTCCGGCAGTTCCTTGACGAGGGCTGTCACGGGACGATGGAATGGATGTCGGAGACGGCGGAACGGCGCTCCGATCCTCGCGTGCTGTGGAGCGAAGTCCGCTCGATCGTCCTGTTCGGGATGAATTACGGCCCCGACACCGATCCGCTCGCGATCCTCGCCAAGCAGGACCGGGGCGCAATTTCGGTCTACGCTCAGAACCGCGACTATCACGACGTCGTCAAGGGGCGGCTGAAGGAGATCGCCACGCGCTTTGCTGCTCGAGCCGGCGAGGATGTGAAGGTCTTCGTCGACACCGCACCCGTCATGGAGAAGCCGCTCGCGGAAAAAGCCGGCATCGGCTGGCAGGGCAAGCACACCAATCTCGTCAGCCGCGACTTCGGCTCGTGGCTCTTTCTCGGCAGCCTGTTCACCACCGCCGATCTCGACCCTGACGCGCCGGAACGCGACCATTGCGGCTCCTGCCGGGCCTGCCTCGACGTCTGTCCGACCGGCGCCTTTCCGGCGCCCTATCGCATCGATGCGCGACGCTGCATCTCCTATCTGACGATCGAGCACAAGGGGCCGATCGACCCTGAATTGCGCCCGCTGATCGGCAACCGCATCTATGGCTGCGACGATTGCCTTGCCGTCTGCCCTTGGAACAAGTTTGCGCGCTCGGCCTCAGAGATGAAGCTTAAAGCGCGGGAAGACCTCCAGGAACCGGAACTCGCCGACCTGCTGACGCTCGACGACATCGCCTTCCGCAGCTTGTTTTCCGGCTCTCCGGTGAAACGCATCGGACGCGACCGCTTTGTCAGAAATGTCTTGATCGCCGCCGGCAATTCCGGCGAAGAGAGGTTCGTACACGCCTGCAAGGCGCTGGCGCGTGACGCCTCGCCGACCGTCAGGGCGATGGCCGTCTGGGCACTTTCGCGGCTGCTGGCAGCGGACGACCTCGCCGCCTTTGCACGGGAGTGCGGGCGGGAAACCGACGATGAGGTGCTTTCGGAATGGGAAATGGCAGGAGTGAGCCGATGCATGTCCTGATACTTGGCGCCGGCTATTCCGGCACGGCCATCGCCAAGGCGCTTGCGCCCGCCGCGCAATCGGTGACGGGAACCACCCGTTCGCCGGACAAGCTGCCGGCGCTCGAGGCGGCCGGAATCGAGCCTCTGCTGTTCGACGGAACGACGATTTCCGCGGAACTCGCCGCCGCGATGGGCAAGGCGACCCACCTCATCCAATCCATTGCGCCCGGCCACGAAGGCGACCCGATGTTTCGCGCCGGCACGCCGCCGCTTACAGACCTGCTGCCGAAGCTTGAATGGGTGGGCTATCTTTCGACGGTCGGCGTCTATGGCGATCATGGCGGCGGCTGGGTTACTGAAGAGACGCCGATCAAGCCGGTGTCGCAACGCTCGAAGGAACGGGTCGAGGCGGAAAACGCCTGGCTGGACCATGGCGCCAGGCAGGGAATTCCGGTTGCAGTGCTTCGCCTTGCCGGCATCTACGGGCCGGGCCGCAATGCCTTCCGCAATCTCGCCGAAGGCACGGCGCGGCGCGTCGTGAAGACGAACCAGGTCTTCAATCGCATCCGCGTCGAGGATATCGGCTCGGCCGCCGCTTTCCTCGCCAGCCGCGGCATGGGCGGGGTTTTCAACGTTACCGACGACGAGCCAGGACCGCCGCAGGACGTGGTGGCCGAGGCCGCCCGGCTGATGGGCGTCGAGACGCCGCCGGAGATTCCGTTCGAAGCCGCCGACATGTCGCCGATGGCGCGCTCCTTCTACGGCGAGAACAAGCGCGTCTCCAATCAGCGGCTGCGCCAGGCCGGCTTCGATTTCGCCTTTCCGAATTATCGCGCTTCGCTTGCACAGCTATGGACGAGCGGCATCTGGCGCGGCGAATAGTTTACTTCGGCAATACTTTGATCAGAATATCTGCTCACCACCGAAAGCATGTGGTGAGATCATCCGAAAGTAATAGATTCGGGCCACTCATCTTGACTACCTCATACCGCCACATTTCAACCTATACTTCGCCGTTCCGCACAACCTTAGCGATAGTTCGGAATTCTAATGATGAAAGTTCGTGGAAATTCACGCGAATCGAAAATTTAAATGTTTTTTTACGTCGGCTTGGCAGCTGCGTGGAACCAAAGCTCGCAAAACGCGTTTAGGCGCTGTTTTTAAAGAATTTCTTTGAGCATTTTAAAACAATTAAACCGGCATTCAATTTTAAATTAGGGGCGCTTTTTAATAAATCCTAATCAAAGGTTAAAGGTTGAAGCACGCTTTTGCCACTTTTCGCCCTAATTAGCTCGAACTGCAAAGGGAACTAGTCGAACATTCAATCCGAAGGGATCCTCGCTTGAAACCCGCGAAAATCAAGACTGCTGCCGCCGCAGCGCTATTCACCGTCGGGATGGGTTTGGTCTCAGCATCCGACACTCAGGCAAAAGGGACGGGTTGCGGTGGCGCCTCCTGGTATGCCCTCACCTCGAAAACCGCCTCCGGCGAGCGCATGAATGCCGCGCGCCTGACGGCCGCGCACCGGAGCCTGAAATTCGGCACCAAGGTCCAGGTCACCAACAAGCGAAACGGCAAGACCGTCGTCGTCCGGATCAACGACCGCGGTCCTTTCATTCGCGGTCGGGTCATCGATCTCTCCAAAGCGGCTGCCTCGCAGATCGGCATGATCCGCTCCGGCACCGCCAGCATCTGCTATCAAGTCGTCAATTCCTGATCGGCCATCCGTCCCCCGACTCCGGGCTGGACGGATCTGCTCCGTCAGACTTCGCCCCCCGCATATAATGCGACCGCTCACTTGCTCTTCGATGCCATCGCCGCTACCACGGCGAAAAAGGAGTTGATCGAAGATGCGATTGGGCGGACGGCTCTCGGGAGCCATTGACGTTCTTGACGATATCGAAAAGCGGAAGCGCCCCGTCGCCGACGCGCTCAAGGACTGGGGCCTCTCGCATCGTTTCGCCGGATCGGGCGATCGCGCCGCCATCGGCAACATCGTCTACGATGCGCTCCGGATGAAGCTTTCCCACGCCTATCTGATGGACAGCGACAGCGCCACCGCCCTTGCCCATGCGGTCATGTACCGCCAATGGGGCTTCGGGGTCGATTGGCTCACGGCGGAACTCGCCGACGACAAGTTTGCCCCGGAAGCGCCTTCGACGGAAATGATGAAGGCGTTCGGCGAGCGCCGCATCGACGACGCGCCGCTGCATGTGCAGGGCGACATCCCCGAATGGACGCAGGCGTCCTTCCAGGAAAACTTCTCCGACGACTGGCTCGATGAAGCCAGGGCACTGGCTGGCCGCCCGACCCTCGACCTGCGCGTCAACACGCTGAAGGCAAGCCGCGACAAGGTGCTGAAATCCTTGGATCGCAGCGGTGCCGAGCCTGCGGCGATCGCCCGCTATGGCGTGCGCATTCCCGCCGGCGAAGGCGCCTCGCGCCTGCCGAACGTGACCGCCGAGGTCTCGTTCCAGAAGGGCTGGTTCGAGGTTCAGGACGAAGGTTCGCAGATCGTCGCCGACTTGGTCTTCCCGCGAGAGGGCGAGCAGGTGCTCGACTATTGCGCCGGCGGCGGCGGCAAGACGCTCGCCATCTCCGCCGCCATGAACAACAAGGGCCAGGTGCATGCCTACGACACCGACCGCAAGCGGCTGGCACCGATCATCGAGCGACTGAAGCGCGCCGGCACCCGCAATGTGCAGGTGCACGAGTCGGCGGATTCGCTCGCACCGCTGGTCGGCCGCTGCGATCGAGTGCTTGTCGATGCCCCCTGCACCGGTACGGGAACGTGGCGGCGCCGGCCCGACACGAAGTGGCGCCTGACCCAGAAGAACCTCGAGGAGCGGCTGGCGCAGCAGGAGGAGGCGCTTGCCGGTGCCGCCCAATTCGTCCGCCCCGGCGGCTACTTGATCTACGTGACCTGTTCCGTGCTGCCGGAGGAGAACGAAGCGCAGGTCTACGGTTTCTGCGAGGACAATCCGGAGTTCGAGATCCTCTCGGCAGCCGACACATGGGCGACACTGTTCGGCACCGACAAGCCGCAGCCCTGGTCCGCCGATATGAAGACCGTCACCCTGACGCCTGGCTCGACCGGAACCGACGGGTTCTTCTTCTGCCTGATGGGCAGGAAAGGGTAGCAGGCCGGGTGCATGTCGCCCAAAGGTGTGCAGCGGTTTTGCGACAACGGCATGCACAAACAAATACCTAATGCGCATTGTATGGATACCATGAATGCCACGCTTTAGCTCCTGCAAGGGGAAGTCGCAAATTTGAAAGTGTTCTAAACTATACGCTTTGACACCAGTTTGCTTTTGGTTCATGAGAAATGGCGCTTTACCGGCCTCGAGCCGCTTCGCTCGGCCGGCCTGCGAGACGCCAAAGGAGAGGGTCATGACCAAGAATTTCATCCGCGCGGCCGCACTGGCGCTCATGACGGCAACGTCGGCATTGGCGTTGCAGCCGGCGAATGCGGCGACTGACGCTGCCGCCGTCGTCAAGCATTATGCCGCCGTGGCGCACGCCAAATATGAGGACGCGCTGACAACGGCCGAGGCGCTCGACAAGGCGGTCGATGCGCTGATCGCAAGCCCCAGCGAGGCGACGTTGAAGGCGGCGCGCGAGGCTTGGCTCAGGGCCCGCAACCCCTATCAGGAGACGGAGGTCTACCGCTTCGGCAATTCGATCGTCGACGACTGGGAAGGCAAGGTGAACGCTTGGCCGCTGGACGAAGGCCTGATCGACTATGTCGATGCGAGCTACGGCACGGAGAGCGACGAGAACGCTCTCTTCACCGCCAACGTCATCGCCAACAAGACGATCAAGATCGACGGCAAGGACGTCGACGCGACGAATATCACGCCGGAATTCCTGGGCGGCACGCTCCAGGAAGCCGGCGGCATCGAGGCGAATGTCGCGACAGGCTACCATGCCATCGAATTCCTCCTTTGGGGCCAGGATCTGAACGGCACCGGCCCGGGCGCCGGCAAGCGTGCCTATACCGATTTCGACACGAAGGCCTGCACGAACGGCAATTGCGACCGCCGCGCCGCCTATCTCAAGGCGGCGACGAGCCTGCTCGTCTCCGACCTCAAGGAAATGGTCGGCAACTGGGCACCGGAAGGTGCCGCGGCCAAGGCGGTGGAGGGAGACCCCAAGGCCGGCCTCGCGGCGATCCTCACAGGCATGGGCTCGCTCTCCTATGGTGAACTTGCCGGCGAGCGCATGAAGCTCGGCCTGTTGCTGCACGATCCGGAAGAGGAGCACGATTGCTTCTCGGACAACACACACAACTCGCATCTGCATGACGCGATCGGCGTCCAGTCGGCCTATACCGGGGAATACACCCGGGTCGACGGCACGAAGCTCACCGGCCCTTCGCTTTCCGAACTCGTTGCCGCCAAGGACGCCGCCCTCGACAAGGAGTTGACGGCCAATCTCGCGACAACGGTCGAGAAGATGCAGGCGATGGCCAAGCGCGCCGAAACCGGCGAAGCCTACGACCAGATGATCGCGGAAGGCAATGCGGAAGGCAACGCAACCGTTCAGGCCGCCATCGACGGGCTGATCGCCCAGGCCAAGACCGTCGAACGCGTCATCGCGGCGCTCGACCTCGGCACGATCGAGCTTGAAGGTTCGGACAGCCTGGATAATCCTAACGCAGTTTTCCAATAAGCCGAGAAAGGCGGGCCGCTCCGACAAGCACGGCCCGGCCCTCGCACGATGAAAGTCCTGACCGCCCGCTTCCTTGCGCTGCCGATTGCCGCGCTCATCGGCCTTGCCGCCACGGCGTTGGCGATGTCGGGCGACATCGGAGTCGGTGGTGGTTCCAGCACCCCCTCTGCCCTGCCGGGCATCTCCCCCACAAGGGGGGAGATTCGATACAAGCAAAGCCCTGCCCGACAATCAGCTCGCAAACGCCGAATTCAAAGATACGCGCGCGGCCCAGTTCGTTGAGCGGGACCTCGCCGCTTGCCGATCTCTCTCCTTGTGGGAGAGGTGCCCGGCAGGGCAGAGGGGGGTGCCTGGCTGCACGCGACGATCTCTCCGAACTGGACCTACAGCGCGTCGAGACCGTCACCCGGGCGGCGACCGACTTCTCCAAGGCCGAACAGTTCGAGGCGATGCCCGGCGGCGCGACGACGACGATCGCGCCCATCAACGAGAGGGTCTTCGCGCAATTCTCGGCCAACCTGCCTTTTGAGGACGAGCAGAATTTCAAGCTCGGCAAGGCACTGTTCGAAAAGCTTTGGGTCTCCGCCCCCTCCTCGACGCAGGCTTCAGATGGGCTCGGTCCGCTCTACAATGCCCGCGCCTGCGAGAGCTGCCATCCGCGCGACGGCCGCGGCCGTCCGCCGGCGGGAGCGGACGCGACATCGACGATCTTCCGTCTCGCCCGTCCGGCGCGCGTCGAAGCCGAACGCCGCATGATCGCCGCCCACCAGGTGGCGAATTTGCCGGATCCCGTCTATGGCGCGCAGCTGCAGGATAGCGCCGTGCCCGGACTTGCCGCCGAGGGCCGCCTCGAGGTCACTTATCAGGATGAGTCGGTGCCGCTTTACGGAGGCGAAACGGTCTATCTTCGCAAGCCGCACTATGGCGTCACCGACCTTGGCTATGGCCCGATGGACCCGACGACCATTCTGTCGCCGCGGGTCGCCCCGCCGATGATCGGACTCGGCCTCATCGAGATGATCCACGAGTCCGACATCCTCGCGAAGGCCGACCCGAACGACCGGGACGGAGACGGCATCAGCGGACGGGCAGCGCTCGTGCGGGATCGAGATCGTGGCGCGCTCGCCCTCGGCCGCTTCGGCTGGAAGGCCCAGAACCCGACGATTCGCCAACAGGCCGCAGACGCCTTCGCCGCCGATATCGGCATTTCCACCCCTGCCTTCGACAACGGTCATGGCGATTGTACCGAGGCACAGGGCGCTTGTCGCAGGCTCCCGACCGGGGTGCAGGCGCGGCTCGGGCCGGTCGAGGCGCCCGACCCGGTGCTCGGCCTCGTCACCTTTTATTCCGCCAATCTCGCCGTTCCGGCGCGCCGCAAGGCAAGCTTTCCGGAAACGTTGAACGGCAAGCAGCTGTTCTACGAAGCGGGCTGTCCGGCCTGCCACGTGCCGAAATACGTGACCCGGCGCGATGCGCCGCACAAGGAGCTGGCGTTCCAGTTGATCTGGCCCTACTCCGACTTCCTGCTGCACGACATGGGGGAGGGACTGGCCGACCGCCAAGACGTCGGTGTCGCCAGCGGACGCGAATGGCGCACGCCGCCGCTCTGGGGGTTGGGCTTAACGAAGACCGTCAGCGGTCACACGTTCCTGCTTCACGATGGACGTGCCCGCAATTTCACCGAGGCCATCCTCTGGCACGGCGGCGAAGCGGAAAAAGCCCGCAATGCCTTCGCCGCGATGTCGAGGGACGATCGAAACGCCCTGCTTTCCTTTCTGGAGTCGCTCTGATGCGCCTGAGCCTTCCCCTGACCCTCGGCTTGCTGCTTCTTGCAGTCGTCGCGCCTGCGGCGGCGCAGGAGGGCGCTATCCTCTCGCCGCGCGTCCTCGACGAGGCTGCCCTGCCGGGCGTGATGGCGAAGGCGGTGGATGATTTCATCGTTCCCGGCTATCGCGACCTGTCGCAGGCAACGGCCGACCTTGCCGAAGATAGCGTCGTCCTCTGCGATAAACCGTCCGCCGCGGCCCTCGAAGAGACGCGATCGTCCTTCTCGGAGGTCGTGCGCAACTGGTCGACGATCGAGATCGTCCGCCTTGGACCGGCCCTCGAACAGAACCGCTTCGAGCGCTTCCTCTTCTATCCCGACCGCAGGGGCACCGGCCTGAAGCAGGTGCAAGCCATCCTCACAAAGCGCGACGAGAGCGCGACGCAGGCGGAGAGCCTGAAGACGAAGAGCGTCGCCGTGCAGGGCCTCGGCGCGCTTGAATATGTTCTTTACGGCACCGGAGCAGAGACGCTCAGCGGGGACGATAGCCGCTTTCGCTGCCGCTACGGAATGGCGATCGCGCAGAACCTGACGGCGATTGCCGGCGAGCTTCTTGCCGCCTGGGAGAAGCCCGACGGCATCCAGTCTGCCTGGAAGACGCCGGGCCCTGACAATCCGCTCTTCCGCGACAACAAGGAAGCGGCGACAGAACTGCTCGGGGTTCTCGTGCACAGCGTCGAGATGATCAAAGACCAGCGGCTGCGCCCCTTCTACAGCGGGGCGGTCAACGGCAAGCTTGACAAGGGTCGCCCGAAGCTCGCCATCTACTGGCGATCGGGCAATACGATGGCGGCGATTGCCGCGAACCTCCGCGGGCTGCAGACGCTCTTCAACAGCGCGGGCATGGAGAGCCTGCTTCCGGGCGACAGCCGCTCGATCGCCGGTTCGGTGAATTTCCTTCTCAAGGCCTTGATCAGCATGACCGAGCGCGTCGAGGGCCCGATCGATGCGGTGCTTGCCGATGAGAAACAGCGCTCCAGGCTCGACTTCATCGCCCTCAACACCGCCGACCTCCTCGACCGGCTGAACCGCGACTTCGGCGGCGCGATCGGGCTCGGGGCCGGGTTTTCCTTCGCGGACGGCGATTGACACGCGAACGTGAAAAGCCTGCAGCGGCCTATCGTTGACAAGCGGCGGATTTCGGAGCAAAGCGCATTCATGTCCGCTCCGCGGGCATGCTTCACCCACGAAGGATCAACCCAAGATGAACCCCGACAGTCGAAGTCGAGCCTTCATTGCGGCCATGCGGACCTGATCGATCAGGGCTCCAAGCGGTCGGATGACCTCGCCTATGGAGCCCAAAATGCTGCGTATCTACAAAAGCCAGGACGGCCATCTCGTGCTCGTCGATCGTGCCGCCGGTCTCGCCATCCAGGAGCCGGTGACCTGGTTCGACCTTTTCAACCCCTCCGCCGATGAGACGCGGTTTGTCGAGGACCATCTCGGCATCGCCATCCCGACCCGCGACGAGATGCAGGAGATCGAGCTTTCAGACCGCCTCTACCAGGAGGACGGCGCGGAGTTCATGACCATGACCGCGACCGCGAAGCTCGACAGTGACTATCCGGTGAAGGTGCCGGTGACCTTCGTCCTGAAGGGCGCGACGCTGGTCACGGTGCGCCACGCCGACCCGAAGCCGTTCCAGATCTACGCAACCCGCATCCAGAAGCCGAACGGCGCCGTCTGCGAAACGGGCGAGCTGGTCATGCTGGGTCTGCTCGAGGCGATGATCGACCGGATTGCCGACGCCCTGGAGCGTTCCGGCAACGAGGTCGACGGGATCTCGCGCGAGGTGTTCCGCAAGTCGCATGCGAGCGCCACCAAGAAGACCCGCGACCTGCAGTCGCTGATCGAACAGATCGGCCAGAAGGGCGACCTTCTGACGACTATCCGGGAAAGCCTGGTCAGCATCGGCAGGCTCGTCGCCTACCACGTCGCCCTTGAAAGGAGCACGGCGCGCAAGGCCGCCAAGGAGAGCCGGCAGCGGATCAAGCTGATTCAGCGCGACGCCGTCTCGCTCGGCGACCACGCGCTGTTCCTGTCGAACACGATCAACTTCCTGCTCGACGCGACGCTCGGCCTGATCAATCTCGAGCAGAACCAGATCATCAAGATCTTCTCGGTCGCAGCCGTCGTGTTCCTGCCGCCGACGCTCGTCGCTTCGATCTACGGCATGAACTTCGATGTCATACCGGAGCTCCACTGGCGGCTCGGCTATCCCTATGCGCTGGTTGCGATGGCGATTTCCGCGCTGCTGCCGTATCTCTATTTCAAACGCCGGGGCTGGCTGTAGGGACGTAGAACCGTGAGAAATTTCCCCTCCCCAACCCCTCCCCACAAGGGGGATGGGCTTGCCCTCCGCGGCACGCTCGACGCCATCTCCGACATCCGCGCCTGCGGAACCGGTGAGGCTGAACGGACGCGTCGCGGCATTGCAAGTCCCTCCCCCTTGTGGGGAGGGGTCTTGCCCAAAGGACGGTCTGCGCCCATGCCCATCGCGGAAAATCGCATGAGCGCCAGGAACCTCATCGATCGACGCAGCTTCGTCAAGATGGCGGGTGCCGCCTGGATGGCGACGCTCGCCCCCGGCCGCGCCTTCGCACTCGAACGGACCGACGCCGTCTTCGCCTCGGCCTTCATGGCGCCGGACGGCAGCCATGGCGTCGCGACGCTGACGGAAGAGGGAAGGATCATTGAGCGCACGCCGCTGCCGGCGCGGGCGCACGGCATGGCCTACTCGCCTGCGACCCGCCGAGCCGTCGCCTTTGCGCGCCGGCCGGGGACCTATGCGATGGTCCTTTCGACGGACGGTACTGCCGAGCCTATCGTGATCACCGCCGCCGAAGGTCGCCACTTCTTCGGCCACGGCTGCTTCTCGGCCGACGGCAGGCTGCTCTACGCCACGGAGAATGACTTTTCCGCCAATCGCGGCATTATCGGCATCTATGACGGGACACGCGGCTTTGCCCACATCGGCGAATTCCCGACCTATGGCATCGGCCCGCACGACATGACGCTTAGCGCCGACGGCCGGACGCTGGCGATCGCCAATGGCGGCATCGAGACCCATCCGGATTTCGGCCGCACCAAACTCAATCTCGATCACATGGAACCGAGCCTCGCCCTCGTCGACACGGCGACCGGAGCGCTCATCGAGAAACATAGCCTGCAGCCGGACCTCAAGCAGCTTTCCACCCGGCACGTCGACATCGGCGCCGATGGGAGGATTTGGTTCGCCTGCCAGTACGAGGGCGCGCGCGACGACCGGCCGCCGCTTGTCGGGCATTTCGCCAAGGGGGAGACGCTGACATTTGTGCCTCTGCCCGAACGCATAACGGCCGCACTCGCCAACTACGTCGGCGCCATCGCCGTCAACCGCCGCGAGGGGCTCGTCGGCCTGACTTCTCCGAAAGGCAATGTCGCCGTCACGCTCGATGCGAAGACGGGCGCGGTCGTCAAGGAGGAACGGGTAGCGGAAGCGGCGGGCGTTGCCGCCGCGAAGCCCGGTCTCGCCGTCTCTTCCTATGACGGGCTGTTCATGAAACGCCAAAGCCCGGTCGCCTGGGACCAGCACATCGTCCGGCTCGACAAGGATTAGGTGATATTTCCCGCGCCGGAAAGCGTTGCGAGATCATCCCAGCGATAGGCGATCTGCTCCAGGCTCTCGCGGCCGACGCTGACGCGCCCCTGTCCCACCGCCCGCGCCCCGAGCCGCTCATAGAACGCCCGGTTTGGATTGCCCGCCAGCACCCAGGCGAAAAGCGACGAGGCCTGCATTTCCCGGCAATGGTGAGCGACCGTGCGCACCAGTGCCGAACCGACGCCGGCGCCGTGAAACTCCGGCAGAAGATAGAGCTCGTAGAGTTCCCGATCGAAGGCCGGCGGCATCGCCCTCGCCCGGCCGTAATTGGCGAAGCCGATCACCCGCTCTTCCGACAGGTCGACGGCGACCAGAAGGAAGGCGCCTGGAATGCGCATCCGCCGCGCATGCCCGATCGCCTGGTCTTCGACCTTCATCGCATCGAGATAGGCATCGGAAATGATGCCGCGAAAGGTGGCGCGCCAGGTCGTGACCAGGACCGAGGCGATCATCATCAGGTCATCCGGTACGGCCTGGCGGATCTCGATGCGTCTGAAGTTTCTCATCGAGAATGATATATGGATGCGGCCCGGCTGCCGAAAGTCCTACTGACTGGATTCGCGGCCTGTGGCGCGCCGATGATTGCGCTTGTCCTCTCTCGCGACGCATGCAACTGTCGGCGCGGCGGGGCATTCAGGTCTGTTTTGGCAAGGGGCTTTTACATTGAGAGACGACAGCGAGCCGCACGATTTTCGTGCCCGCATCCGGGAGAGCTTCGGCCGCCAGGCCGCCATGCGCACGATCGGCGCGGAACTCACCCGTGTCGAGCAAGGCACGGTGGAGATCGAACTGCCGTTCGATCCCAAGCTGACGCAGCAGCATGGCCTTCTGCATGCCGGCGTGATTTCGGCGGCGCTCGATGCCGCGGGGACTTATGCCGCCTATTCGCTCATCGACCCCGACGCATCGCTGCTGACGATCGAGTTCAAGGTGAACCTTCTGTCGCCTGGTCGCGGCGAGCGGTTCCTTTTCCGCGGCGAGGTGACGAAGCCCGGCACGACGATCATCGTTTCGGACGGCAAAGCCTATGCGGTGAGGTCCGACGGGCCGGCGAAGCTGATCGCCTCGATGACCGGAACGATGATGGTGGTGCGCGGCCGCGAAGGGATCGAGGGATGAGTTACGAGTTGAAGCCGGTCGCCGGCAGGAAGGTCCTCTACGTGATGGCCGTCGATCCGGAATACGGCCCCTGCCTGCGTAAGCGGATCGCGCCGCTGATGACCGGCGTCGGCCCGGTCGAGGCGGCCGTCGGCCTGACCAAGGCGCTTTGCGAGCTCAAGGCCTCAGGTGGGCTGCCGGATCTCGTCGTCTCGCTCGGCTCGGCGGGCTCAGCCAGCCTCGAACAGACGGAAATCTACCAGGCGATCTCGATCGGCTATCGCGACATGGATGCCTCGCCGCTCGGCTTCGAGAAGGGCGCAACACCCTTCCTCGACCTGCCCGCCATCGTCGACCTGCCGCTGCGCATTCCGGGCGTGAAGGAGGCGCGGCTTTCGACCGGCGCCAATATCGTCTCCGGTCAGGCTTATGACAGGATCGACGCCGATATGGTCGAGATGGAGACCTATGCCATCCTGCGCGCCTGCCAGGCCTTCGGCGTGCCGCTCATCGGGCTTCGCGGCATATCGGATGGCAAGGCGGACCTGAAGCATGTCGACGACTGGACGGAATATCTGCACGTCATCGACGAGAAGCTGGCAGACGCCGTGGATCGGCTCGAGGAAGCACTCTTGAGCGACGAAATCCGGGTCTGACGGTCCGGCAGCAGATCCTAAATTGTCGGGGTGCAATGTTATCGTTGCGCCGGCGGCGGGCTTTGATTAAAGGCTCGCCATGATCAAGCTTGTTTGAAGGCCCGTCATGACCCAGACAGCCCATCCCGACACCGTCCTCATCGTCGATTTCGGTAGCCAGGTAACGCAGCTCATCGCCCGGCGCGTGCGCGAGGCCGGCGTCTACTGCGAGATCGTGCCGTTCCAGTCGGCCGACGAGGGGTTCAAGCGCCTGAACCCGAAGGCGGTGATCCTGTCCGGCAGCCCGGCCTCGACCCTCGACATCGGCTCGCCGCGCGCACCGTCGGTGATCTTCGAAAGCGGCCTGCCGGTCTTCGGCATCTGCTACGGCCAGCAGACCATGTGCGCGCAGCTCGGCGGCACGGTCGAAAGCGGCCATCACCGCGAATTCGGCCGCGCCTTCCTGGAGGTCGAGAAGGACTGCGCCCTCTTCGACGGGGTCTGGTCGCTCGGCTCCCGCCATCAGGTCTGGATGTCTCACGGCGATCGGGTGACCGCGCTGCCGGAGGGCTTCGAGGTGGTCGCGACCTCTTCCAACGCCCCCTTTGCCTTCATCGCCGACGAGAAGCGCAAGTATTACGCCGTGCAGTTCCATCCGGAAGTGGTGCATACGCCGGACGGCGCCAAGCTCATCTCCAACTTCGTTCACAATATCGCCGGCATCAGCGGCGATTGGACGATGTCGGCCTACCGTGCCAAGGCGGTCGAAGCGATCCGCGAGCAGGTCGGCGACAAGAAGGTGATCTGCGCGCTTTCGGGCGGCGTCGATTCTTCCGTTGCCGCGCTCCTCATCCATGAGGCTGTCGGCGATCAGCTCACCTGCATCCTCGTCGACCATGGCCTGATGCGCAAAGACGAGGCGGCAAGCGTCGTCGCCATGTTCCAAGAGCACTACAACCTCCACCTCCTCCACATCGATGCGTCCGACCGCTTCATCGGCGAGCTCGAGGGCGTCAGCGACCCGGAGACCAAGCGCAAGATCATCGGCCGCCTCTTCATCGAGGTCTTTGAGGAAGAGGCGAAGAAGCTCGGCGGCGCCGATTTCCTCGCCCAGGGCACGCTCTATCCGGACGTGATCGAAAGCGTTTCGTTCACCGGCGGCCCGTCGGTGACGATCAAGTCGCACCACAATGTCGGCGGCCTGCCGGAGCGCATGAACATGCAGCTCGTCGAGCCGCTGCGCGAACTCTTCAAGGACGAGGTGCGCGTGCTCGGCCGCGAGCTCGGCCTGCCCGACAGCTTCATCGGCCGCCACCCCTTCCCCGGCCCCGGCCTGGCGATCCGCTGCCCTGGCGGCATCAGCCGCGAGAAGCTCGAGATCCTGCGCGAGGCGGATGCGATCTATCTCGACGAGATCCGCAAGGCGGGCCTCTACGACGCCATCTGGCAGGCCTTCGCCGTGCTTCTGCCGGTGCAGACGGTCGGCGTCATGGGCGACGGGCGCACCTATGAGTTCGTCTGCGCACTCCGCGCCGTCACCTCGGTCGACGGCATGACCGCCGACTTCTACCACTACGACATGGAATTCCTGGGCCGCGCGGCAACCCGCATCATCAACGAGGTGCGCGGCATCAACCGCGTCGTCTACGACGTCACCTCGAAGCCGCCGGGCACGATCGAGTGGGAGTGAGGGCGGCGGCTTCTTAACAATCGCCATTGCGAAGGTGTTCGCGGGCGACGGCGACAGATTATGAGCGGGGCGCCGGAATGCTTCGCTCCGCGATTGAACCTGTCGAGCGCCCAAGGGGCGTGACCCAGGCGTGGCGCTTGCCGTTTGGCTGTCGCCGTACTATCCGTCCGCAAGAAAAACCCACCGCATCCATCAGGACGATAGACGTGGAAATTTCCGACATCATCATCGCCGGCGACACACCGGGTCTGGAATGGCGGTTGCCGGTGTTCCGATTCAAGGGAACGAAGCCGGAGGCGCCGGCGACTTATCTTCAGGCGGCGCTGCACGCCAACGAACTGCCGGGCACGGCGCTGCTGCATTTCCTTATGGAGAAGCTGCGGCAGGCCGAGAGCGAAGGCGGCATCCTCGGCGACATTACCGTCGTTCCACAGGCGAACCCGATCGGCGCGGCGCAGTCGCAATTCGGCGAGTTGCAGGGTCGGTTCGATCTCGGCACCCGCACCAATTTCAACCGCGATTTTCCCTTGATTGTGCTTGGCGAGCGTGGCGGTCTCATCGATGATCTCGACCGGCATTCGGCGGTCGACCGACTGAAGCGGCATCTCCTCTCCATGGCCCTCGGCGCCGAACTGGTGCTCGATCTCCATTGCGACGACGAGGGGCTGCAGTATGCCTATATCGACGAGGCCTTCTGGCCGGAGGCTTCGGATCTCGCCGCCGCACTCGACATGCAAGCGGTGTTCCTCTCCGACGGCGAAAGCTCCGCCTTCGAAGAGGCCGTTGCCCATGCCTGGAAGCACGCGAGCGCCGGGGAGAGGAATACTTCCCTGCCGGGGCGGCTCTCGGTCACGGTCGAGCTTCGCGGCACCCGCGACGTCTCTCCGGAACTGGCGCGCAAGGATGCCGAGGGACTCTACCGTTTCCTCGCCGGGCGCGGCGTCGTCGTGGCGGAAAGCCAATTCTTTCCGGCCTTCGGCGGCATCGTCGCGCCGCTCGACAATATCGAGATGATCCGCACGCCGGAAGCAGGCGCGATCCTGTTCCACGGCGACGTCGGCGAGCGCGTCAAGGCAGGCGACCTGCTGGCGACGATCCTCGTGAAGCCCGGCATGACGGATGGCGCGATGGAGGTCCGGGCGCCGCAGGACGGTCTGATCGTCACCCGCGTCTCGACCCGCTTCGGGCGCCGGCGCGCCGATCTCATGAAGATCGCCTGCGCCGAGCCGTCGCGCGCGAGCCGCAAGCCGGGCACGCTGGAGGCGTAACGTATCAATGGCGGCACGCGACGGGCTTTCCGCGACTATGGCGCGGCCTGTATTTTCGAGCTGTCGAGCAGAATGGTCGAGCGCAATGTCTTGATTTCGGCGATCTGCTCGAACTCGCTCCAGAGCAGGCGCTTGTAATCCGCGACATCGCGCACCGCGATCTTCAGCAGGAAGTCGAAATCGCCGGCGACCGTGTGGCATTCGACCACCTCCGGCATGCGCGACACCAGCTCGATGAATCGTTGCCCGACCTTGCTGGCGGTGCGTTCCAGCGTCACCTCCACAAAGGCCTGGAAGCCGATTCCCAGCGCCTTCGGGTCGACGACGACCGTCTGGCGGATGACGCCGGCCGCGTAGAGTCGTGCCAGCCGCCGCGACAGCGGCGCCGGCGACAGCCCCACTTTGGCAGCAAGCTCGTTGTTGCTGCGCGACGCATCTTCGATCAGCAGCCTGATGATCCGCCGGTCGGTCGCATCCAGTTCCGTTCGTTCGATTTCCAAGCGACTCCCCAGGCTTCAGCAAAATTGATGCAGTTTCTGCCATTCTACCGCAAAAATGCGCATAGGCAGCAACAAAATCGGGCAATTATATCGTCGATTTTGCGGCAGGCTTGTTCTACAGAGGAAACCGGCAAGCCACTGGTGCAGCTTGCCTTTCGGCCGCCTCAAGACGACTATCGATCGATTTCTCAAACCCAAAGGGAATTCCAGCATGTTCGACGCCCTCGCCCGCCAACCCGACGATCCGTTGCTGGCCCTGATCGGCCTGTTCCGCAAGGACGAACGCCCCGGCAAGGTGGATCTCGGCGTCGGTGTCTATCGGGACGAAACCGGGCGCACGCCGATCTTCCGCGCCGTCAAGGCGGCGGAAAAGCGGCTTCTCGAAACCCAGGACACCAAGGCCTATGTCGGCCCCGAGGGAGACCTGGTGTTCCTCGATCACCTTTGGCGTCTCGTCGGCGGCGACACGGTCGAGCGCAGCCATGTGGCCGGCGTGCAGACCCCCGGCGGCTCCGGCGCGCTTCGCCTGGCGGCCGACCTCATTCACCGCATGGGCGGCCGGAGGATCTGGCTCGGCCTGCCGAGCTGGCCCAACCACGCGCCGATCTTCAAGGCGGCGGGGCTCGAGATCGGCACCTACGACTTCTTCGACATTCCGTCGCAATCGGTCATCTTCGACAATGTCGTCAGCGCTCTCGAAGGTGCTGCGGCCGGCGATGCCGTGCTCCTGCATGCGAGCTGCCACAACCCGACCGGCGGCGTGTTGACCGGACCCCAATGGATGGAAATCGCGGCCCTCGTCGCCGAGCGCGGCCTGCTGCCGCTCGTCGATCTCGCCTATCAGGGTTTTGGCCGCGGCCTCGACCAGGACGTCGCTGGCCTCCGGCACCTGATCGGCGTCGTTCCAGAAGCGCTCGCGGCGGTTTCCTGCTCGAAATCTTTCGGCCTCTATCGCGAGCGCACCGGCGCGATCTTTGCCGTGACGACATCGCCGTCGTCTGCCGACACGGTGCGCTCGAACCTCGCCGGCCTTGCCCGCATCAGCTATTCCATGCCGCCGGACCACGGCGCGGCCGTGGTGCGTACGATCCTTTCCGATCCCGAGCTTGCCCGCGACTGGGCCGACGAACTGGAAGGCATGCGGCTGCGCATGACCGGCATCCGCCGGGCGCTCGCCGAAGGGCTGAGGTCCCGCTGGCAGAGCCTCGGGGCAGTCGCCGACCAGGAGGGCATGTTCTCGATGCTGCCGCTGACTGAGGCCGAGGTCATGCGGCTCAGGACCGAACACGGCCTCTACATGCCGGGCTCGGGCCGCATCAATATTGCCGGGCTGAAGACGGCGGAGGTCGCCGACGTCGTCCAGAAATTCACCAGCCTCTGATCGGATTCTCCAATATGAAGGTCGACGAAAAGACCAATGCCGGTGCCACAGCCCCCGCCGAGCGGCACCGGATCTACGAGGACGTGCTCGCGATCGTGACGGGCACGCTGATCATGGCGCTCGGCGTCGTCATCTATGGCAAGGCCATGCTCATCACCGGCAGCACCGCCGGCCTCGCTTTACTGCTGCAATATGCGACCGGTGCCGCCTTCTGGCTCGCCTTCTCGCTCGTCAACCTGCCCTTTTACATTCTGGCAGTGAAGCGCCTCGGCTGGCTCTTCGCGCTGCGCACCTTCGTTGCGGTCAGCCTCGTCTCACTCTTCTCCCGCCTGACCGCAGAATGGGTGGATTTTGCGCGACTCGATCCGCTCTATGCCGCTATCATCGGCGGCGCATTGATGGGGATGGGCCTGCTCATTCTCTTCCGTCACCGCACCGGGCTCGGCGGAATCAATATCCTGGCGATCTACCTGCAGGAGAGATGGGCAATCCGCGCCGGCTATTTCCAGCTCGGCGTCGATCTCGCAATCCTCGCGGCCGCCGTCTTCGTGCTGCCGCCGGCCAATCTGCTCCTGTCGGTCGTCGGCGCCATCGTCGTCAACATGACGCTTGCGATCAACCACAAGCCCGGCCGCTATGTCGGCGTGACCTGAGTTTGCCACGTTCCGGGCTTTTCTCCGGGACGGTGCACGGCTATGTGTGATGCCGATTTTGACGGAAGAGATTCGGCAATGACGGTCACGATCTACGGCATCAAGAACTGCGACACGATGAAGAAGGCGCGCGGCTGGCTCGACGGCCGCGGCACGACCTACCGGTTCCACGACTACAAATCCGAGGGCATCGACCGCGCAAGCCTCGAGCGCTGGTGCGCCGTGCTCGGCTGGGAGACGGTCCTCAACCGCCAGGGCATGACCTTCCGCAACCTGGCCGACGGCGAGAAGCAGAATCTGACCGCCGAAAAGGCGATCGCATTGATGCTCAAGCAGCCGTCGATGATCAAGCGGCCAGTCTTGGAGACCGAGGGCAAGCTGCTCGTCGGCTTCAAGCCCGGGCTCTACGAAGCCGAGTTCGGCGCCTAGCTCCCATGTCCAAGACGACCCGCGCCACGCAGACGCTGACAAAGGCCGGCATCTCCTTCACGCTGCACAGCTATGATTACGATCCGGGTGCCGAACGGGTCGGATTGCAGGCGGCGGAGGCGCTTGGCGAGAAACCATCCCGCGTGCTGAAGACGCTGATGGCGGAGGTGGACGGCAAGCCGGTCTGCTGCGTCGTGCCCTCCGACCGGGAAGTCAGCATGAAGAAGCTCGCCGCCGCCTTCGGCGGCAAGTCGGCGAGCATGATGAAACCGGCCGACGCCGAGCGGCTGACCGGCTATCACGTCGGCGGTATCAGCCCCTTCGGCCAGAAAAAGCTCGTGCCGACGGCGATTGAGGAAGCGGCGCTCGGCGAAGTGCTGGTCTTCATCAATGGCGGCCAGCGCGGGCTGCAGGTGCGGCTTGACCCGAAGGATGCGCAGGCTGTGCTCAAGGCGATTGCCGCTTCACTGATCGCCTGACCGCCTCAGGACAGGCGTGAAAGCAGCGCGGTGAGCGCCTTTGCCTGCGGCTCGCTGAGCTTTGCGCCGACATGCCTCTCGATCGACCGCGAATAGGTTTCCCACATGCGGGCCCGCATCGCCCTCCCAGCCTCGGTGACGACGACCCAGCAGCCGCGGGCGTCCTCGTCATAGGCCTCGCGGCGCACCAAGCCCTCCCTTTCCAGCCGATCGATCAGTCGGGAGAGATTGTATTGGGCGAGCAGCGTCCGGGCTTCGACCTCGAACGGGCGCAGCCGGCCGGCTTCGGCCCGCACCAATTCCCAGAGTACGTCGTACCAGCCGAGCGGCGGCAGTCCTGCCGTCTTGATGTCCTGTTCGATTGCGGCAAGCACACGCCGCTGCGCCCGCATGAGACCTACCCACGCCTCGGTGGTCGCCGAAGTCGGCACGGTTCGCTCTGATACGCCCTTTTCCTTCATAGATGCAATTACATCTATATTGACGGATTTAGCAAGGCATTATATATGCAATTACATCTACTTTCTCAAACAGCGGAGACCCCGATGACCGCGCCTCTCACCCTGATCAGCCATCACCTCTGCCCCTACGTCCAACGGGCCGCGACTGCGCTTCACGAAAAAGGCATTCCCTTCGAGCGTGCGTTTATCGACCTTGCGAACAAGCCCGACTGGTTCCTGCAGATTTCGCCACTCGGCAAGGTGCCGCTGCTGCGCATTCCGCAGGAAGAAGGCGAGGCGATCCTCTTCGAAAGCACGGTGATCTGCGAATATCTCGAAGAGACGCAAGGCGGCGCGAAACTCCACCCGGCCGATCCTCTGACCAGGGCCCGCCACCGCGGCTGGATAGAATTCGGCTCCTCCGTTCTTGCCGACCTCTGGGTCTACGAGACGACGCAGGACGGCGAGACGCTCGAAGCCAAGCGGAACACGCTCAAGACGAAGTTTTCGACCGTCGAGGCGGAACTCGGCGACGGTCCCTATTTTGCCGGAGCCGATTTCAGCCTTGTCGACGCCGTCTTCGCGCCGATCTTCCGCTATTTCGACGTATTCGACTCGATCGCGGAGCACGGCATCTTCGACGGCCTGCCGCGCGTCAGCGCCTGGCGCAAGGCTCTGGCAGCACGGCCGAGCGTCAAGGCGGCGGTCACCGACGATTACGCCGAGCGGCTGATGGCGTTCCTCAGGAAGCACGACGCAGCCTTACTCAAGACGGGAAAGATCGCCGCCTGATTTGGGGGATCGCAGAGCCTTCTGTTTTTGCGGGAAGCGGTTTAAAACCGCATGACACCCGCAGGAAGAAGAACAGGAGCTGCCATGAACGCCCCCCTCCAGTCGGCCAGAAATCCCGTCGATACCGCCAAGCTCGAAAAACTCGCCGAGGTCGCCGTCAAGATCGGCTTGCAGCTGCAGCGCGGCCAGGACCTGGTGATGACCGCGCCGGTCGCCGCGCTGCCGCTCGTGCGTCTGATCACCCAGCATGCCTACAAAGCCGGCGCCGGACTGGTGACGACCTTCTATGCCGACGAGGAGGCGACGCTCGCCCGCTACGCCCATGCGCCGGACGAGAGTTTCGACCGCGCTAGCGACTGGCTCTACGAGGGCATGGCAAAGGCGTTTGCCGGCGGCGCGGCGCGGCTGGCGATCGCCGGCGACAACCCGATGCTGCTTTCGTCGCAGGATCCGCAGAAGGTGGCACGCGCCAACAGGGCCAATTCGATCGCCTACAAGCCGGCGCTCGAAAAGATCTCCAATTTCGACATCAACTGGAACATCGTCTCCTATCCGAACCCATCCTGGGCGAGCCAAGTCTTTCCGGACGATCCGGAAGCGATCGCCGTCGAGAAGCTGGCAAACGCGATCTTCGCCGCTTCCCGCGTCGACGTCGACGACCCGATCGCCGCCTGGAACGAGCACAATGCCAACCTCCGCCGGCGTTCGGCCTGGCTGAACGAAGAGCGCTTCGCGGCGCTGCATTTCACGGGTCCGGGCACCGACCTGATGGTCGGGCTTGCGGATGGCCACGAATGGCACGGCGGCGCCTCGACCGCCAAGAACGGCATCACCTGCAATCCGAACATTCCGACCGAGGAGGTCTTCACGACGCCGCATGCGCTGCGCGTCGAGGGGCATGTATCGAGCACCAAGCCGCTGTCGCACCAGGGCACGTTGATCGACAATATCCAGGTACGCTTCGAAGGCGGCCGCATCGTTGAGGCCAAGGCCTCGCGCGGCGAGGAAGTGCTGAAGAAGGTGCTCGACACCGACGAGGGGGCGCGCCGGCTCGGCGAAGTGGCGCTGGTGCCGCATTCCTCGCCGATCTCGGCCTCCGGCATCCTCTTCTACAACACGCTCTTCGACGAAAACGCGTCGTGCCACATCGCTCTCGGCCAGTGCTATTCGAAGTGCTTCCTCGACGGCGCCGGCCTCAGCGAGGAGCAAATCCGCGCCCAGGGCGGCAATTCGAGCCTCATCCATATCGACTGGATGATCGGCTCCGGTGAGGTCGACATCGATGGCGTGCGCGCCGACGGCAGCCGCGTGGCGGTCATGCGCCAGGGCGAATGGGCCTAAGCAATCAATGACCTATGCCGCGGCATGAACTGCCGCGGCAGCGGCCCCTGCCAAGCGGCTAGGCGCGGACGGGCGCAGGGCGACGCGCCATCTGCGCCTGCTGGCTCATCCAGACGCTGGCAAAGACGACGACGATTCCCAGCGTTTGTATTCCCGCCATCTGTTGGCCGAGTACTCCCCAGCCGAGCAGGATTGCCACCACAGGGCTGAGGAAGCCGAGCGGCGAGACCTGCGACGGTTCCAGGCGTGAGAGAC
This sequence comes from Sinorhizobium fredii USDA 257, assembly GCF_000265205.3. Taxonomy (NCBI): domain Bacteria; kingdom Pseudomonadati; phylum Pseudomonadota; class Alphaproteobacteria; order Hyphomicrobiales; family Rhizobiaceae; genus Ensifer; species Ensifer fredii. The sequence goes on along the minus strand of NC_018000.1, from coordinate 6,407,315 downwards.
CGCGGAACCAGAGGAGATAGGTGAAGGCGGCGCCGATCAGGCCGAGGTAGGCGAAACCCATCAGGTTCGATGCGGTGAGCGATGGCAGGGAGGGCTCGAAGAATAGAGCTACAGGAACGAGGAGAAGGCCGCCGGCCGCCAATTGCCAGGCGGTGAAGGTCAGCGGCGAGACAGGCGGCGCCCAATGCCGGCTGAGCACCGTACCGAAAGCCATGGAGACGGCGCCTGCGAGGCCCGCCGCGACGCCGAGAGGATCGAGTGCGGCCCCCGGGGTCAACACCAGCAGCGCGACCCCGGCCATGCCCGCCACGCCGGCAAGGATGCTCAGCACTCGGACCGGCGAACCAAGAACGAGCCGCGACAGCAGCACGACAATCAGCGGCTGGATGGCGCCGACCGTCGCGGCAACACCGCCCGGAAGGCGGTAGGCGGAGACGAACAGCATCGCCCAAAAGAAAGAAAAGTTGAGTGCGCCGAGCAGAAAGCTGCGCAGCCACCAGATGCCCGTCGGCAACTGCCGGACGACGAGCAGCAGTGGGAGGCCGGCCGGCAGGGCTCTCAGCATTGCCACGGTCAACGGGTAGCCGGCGGGCAGGAATTCGGTGGTAACCAGATAGGTACTACCCCAGATCGCCGGGGCTATGGCCGTAAGGGCAATGTCCAAGTTTTGTGTCCGCATTTTCTTCATCTCAAGAATCTTGATATCAAGATAACCGTAAATGGAAACTATCTTGACGTCAAGATATCGGTCTATTAGAGCCATGACAAAGGCGCGAGCGGCTCCGCCGGTCAGGCCATGGGTGCACATGAAACACGGCGATCAGGACCACGTGGACAAGATTCTGGCACAGTGGCGCAGCGAGCGGCCGGAGCTGGACATCTCCGCCATGGGTCCCCTCGGGCGCTTGGCGCGGCTCAGGGCCCATATCGCTCGGGAGCAGGAAACGGTCTTCGCCGAACACGATCTCACATCGGCAAGTTTCGACGTGCTGGCGACGCTCCGCCGCTCCGGACCGCCCTTTCAACTTTCGCCCGGCGAATTGCTTGCGGCGACAATGGTGACCTCCGGCACCATGACCAACCGCCTCGACCAACTCGAAAGAGCAGGCCTCGTCGAGCGGCTGGACAATCCCGAAGACCGGCGCGGCGTGATCATCGCGTTGACGCCGGAGGGCTTGAAGCGCATCGATGCCGCGGCGGCCGCCCACGTCGCCAACCAGCAGCGCCTAATCGCAGGCCTTGAGCCCGAGGAACGGAGTGCGCTCGACGCGCTGCTCAGGAAATTTCTTGCGACATTCGAATGAGCTGATCAGATACGGCTCACCAAGGCGCGCACCCGCTCGAGGTGACGCTTGCGCTTTGCGTCGGTTGCCCTGTCCAGGTCGTGCAGGTTGATCATCCGGAACTGGACGCTTTTGCTGCAGAAGGCGGCGATGCCGCGCTTGAGCAGGCGATGCACCGGATTGCCCATGTAGAGATGCACGACCCACCAGGGCGAGCCGGTGGTCGTCAGCGCCCAAAAGAGCTTGATGTTGGTAAGGCGCGGGATGATGCGTCCGCCCGCCGGGTCGTGCTCGAAAGCGACCCCCGGCGCGAAGACCCGGTCGAAGAAGCCCTTGAGGATCGCAGGGAAATTGAACCATTGCGGAAAGACGAGCACGATCCCGTCCGCCGCCTTCAGCCGGTCGATCCAGCCAGAGACCTCGGATGCGTCATATCGCTCCATGAAATAGCTGTCGCGCTCCGCTGCAGTCAGCCGTGGATCGAAGCCCTCGCGATAGAGGTCGAGCAGATCGACGACGTGGCCGCGGCCTTCCAGAACCTCCTTGGCGGCCCGCGCGGTGCTCGCCGCAAAACTGTCCTCGAGCGGGTGGGCGAACACCAACAGAATACGCATCCGGCCGCCCTTTTTTAAAACAAGCTACCCTGCTTCGTCGGATCGGCCGGCCGCGCCGGACGCTTCTTCGGCGCCTGGGTCGGGGCCGACCCGCCCTCGCCCGCGACCGCCGCGACGTTGCCGTCGGCGAATTCGAGCGACAGCGCCATGCCTGGCGTCACCACCGCCGCCTGTTTGACCGGCTCGCCTGCGGCATCGCGCACCAGCGCGAAGCCGCGCTGCAGCACGTTGCGATAGGAAAGCGATTGCAGCACGCGATCCTGCGCCGCGAGCGCGCCTTTCAGCCGGCGCATCTCGGCGGCCATGGCTCCATCGGTCCGGGCGCTCAAGCCGGCAATGCGGTCCGATGCACGATGGATCTGGCCGAGGAGACGCGACGGCAGGGCTCGAAGCGATGCGTCGGCGGACGAAATGCGCGCCTGGCGCCGGTCGATCTGACGTTCCACGCAGCGTTCGGCCTTGTTCATGGCTTCGAGGAGATGCCGCCGATGTTCGCGGATCTTCGTCGTCAGCAGCTCGGATCGCAGGTGCGCCGCGATGCGCTCGAAGCTGCGGCGCTTGTTGGCGGTGTTCATCTGCAGGCCGCGGCCGAGCCCGGCGGCCGCCTCGTCGAAACGTCTTCTTGGCAAGGCGAGCAACTGATCGAGCGACGGCAGCGCCCGGGCCAGCGCCCGAAGCGCGTGGCGCCGGTGATCCATCTGCCGCGTCGCACCCACCTGCAGCCGGGCGGAAAGATTGGCGACCTGCGCCTCGAGGTCAGCCTTCACCGGCACCGCCATTTCGGCAGCGCCCGTTGGCGTCGGCGCCCGCTGGTCGGAGGCATAGTCGATCAGCGTCCAGTCCGTCTCATGGCCGACGGCCGAGATCAGCGGAATGGTGGAGGCCGCCGCAGCACGCACCACCGCCTCGTCGTTGAAACACCAGAGATCCTCAAGGCTGCCGCCGCCGCGCGCCACGATCAGCACGTCGGGGCGCGGGATTGGTCCGTCTGCATCGAGAGAATTGAAGCCGCGGATCGCCGCCGTGATCTCGTCGCACGCCCCGTCGCCCTGGACACGCACGGGCCAGACGACCACATGAACCGGAAAGCGGTCGGCGATGCGGTGCAGGATGTCGCGGATAACCGCGCCCGTCGGCGAGGTCACGACGCCGATCACTTTCGGCATGAAGGGAAGCGGCCGCTTCCGTGTTGCGTCGAAGAGGCCCTCTGCAGCAAGCTTGCGCTTACGCTCTTCGATGAGCGCCATCAGCGCGCCGGCGCCGGCCGGTTCGAGCGAATCGATGACGATCTGGTATTTCGACGAACCGGGGAAAGTCGTCACCCGGCCGGTCGCGATGACCTCCATGCCTTCTTCCGGGCGGAATTTCAGCCGTGCGAACGTGCCCTTCCAGATCACCGCCTCCATCCGGGCGCGATCATCCTTCAGCGCGAAATAGGCATGGCCGGAGGAATGTGGCCCGCGATAACCGGAGATCTCGCCGCGTACCCGGACATGATCGAAGGCCTGCTCGAGCGTACGCTTGATCGAGCCGGACAGTTCCGACACCGAATATTCGGCGACATTGGACTGAGAATCGGAATCGAAGAACGAGGTCATACGCCCTTTGTAGCCGACCGGAGGCAGAAGATCAGCAGCGAGACGCCGCCTATCTACGGTTTTTCCGGCCGGGAGAGGTCGCCTTCTCGAAAAAACACCGAGTCGCCTCGTCGGCCGGGAAGAAGGATTCGATCAGCACGCCCTCCACCAGCGCGTCCTGGGTCGAACCGAAGGTCGAGAGCGTCGTGATGAAGCGCAATTCCGCTTCCCCGAAGCGCAGTTCGATCGGCAGCACCGGCAAACGATCGGTGGCAGGATGATTGTCGATTGCCTTGACGACAGCCGGTTCTGCGGCGAGCCGGTCGAGCCGGCGCTGCAGCGGACTGCGCGGCCCCTGCAGCCAGGCCTCCATGCGGACCCTCTGGACAAGGTCGGCGGCAGCGGCCTCCCAATTCACGACGAGGGTACGGACGCTTTCGGAGCCAAGGAAGCCGTCAAGGAAGTTCTGGCCCGGACTGAGCGGAACATCGGTAGCCTCGACAAGCCCCCCGCGAAGGCCGGATTGGTCAAAAGCACCGTGTACTGATGATCGAGGACAAGGCCGGGTACGGATCATGTCGGTCCAGCATCAGGCGGATCGCACTGGCGACGGCGGGCGGCATCGCATCCAGTCCGGCGGCGGGGCGCATCGCCATCCGCGGCCGATAGCCAGCGGCGGAAAAGAGCGAGCCCTGGTCGCGGGCGGGAATATCGAGCACCGAGGCGAGCCGCAGGATCATCCCCTCGGTCGGCCGCGAACGGCCCGTCTCGAGGAAGGAGAGATGGCGAGTGGAAATGCCGGCAGCGGTCGCCAGATCAAGCTGGCTCATGCGGCGATGACCGCGCCATTCCTTCAAGTGACTGCCGAATTCCATCGATGCCTTCCTTCGTTGCGCGGCAAGAATGGGCCGAATGTGGCGCGAAATCCATTACCTCCGAGGTAATTGGAATGATGATCACGACAGGCCAGCATTGCTCCATCGACAAAGGAGACAGACATGCTCGATTTTTCCAACCGCTCGCTTCTCAACAAGACGTTCCTCGCCGACGGCATCTTCTCGCTCATCGCCGGCACGGTCCTGATCGTCGACGCGCAGCCACTGGCGGCGCTCGTCGGCCCCGCTGTTGCGCCGGAGGTCGTCGGCGTGCTCGGTATCGGCCTGCTGCTCTGGGGCGCTTTCCACCTCGCCTGGGCGAGAAAGGGGGGCCCGAACGCGCTGGCGGTACGGATCAGCATTGCCGGCGATATTCTTTGGCAGATCGCGAGCCTCGTCATCATCGCCCTCGCCTATGCGTCGCTGTCGGCAATGGGGATCGGGCTGATCGTCGTGGCGATGGTCGGCGTCGCCGACTTTCTCTTCCTGAAGCTGAAGGGGGCCGCCCAGGTGGGCACGAGGGCTGCTTAGGTCCTCAAAATGCGCCGGCCCGCCGTTTGGCGGGCCGTCTTTTCAGCGGGCCTCAGACCGTTTCCCAGCCATCTTTGTCGCTGGCGCGATAGATCGCGTCGATGAACTTCTGATTGAGGCGCGAGCTCTCGAGCGTCACCACCTCTTCCGCCTCGCCCTTCGCCGCACGCGCGAAGGCTTCCGCCTCGAGCTTGTACTGGCGGGCATCCTGGAAGCGGAAAAGCTGCGCCTGGGCGTGATTCTGGTTGGTGAGTTCCACCTCCTCGCGGCCGTAGCGATCCGCATTGAAGGGCGACTTCACCTCGATATAGCCCTGGTCGCCATGGAAGACCATGACCTGGCGGGCGGCGAGCTGGGTGGAGATGTAGAAGCTCAGTTCGAAATCGTCGAAGTCGGCGCGCACGCTCGAATAGATGTCGGTGCCGAATTCCGGATCGCGGTCGGTATTGGCCTGGACACGCAGCGGCTCCTTGCCGGTGGTGAACCGGGTGGTGATCGCCGGATAGACACCGATGTCAGGCAGGCCGCCACCGCCGAGCGCCGGAACGTTGCGCATGTTGCCGGGATCGCGGTTGTAATAGGTGAAGGCGCCCTGGACATGGCGCAGCTTGCCGATGGCACCCTCGGCGAGGAGCGAGCGCACTTTCCGCCAGACCGGGCTGTAGGTCACCATATAGGCTTCCGAAACCAGCACCCTGTTGCGATCGCGCGCCGCGATCACGGCGTCGATTTCCTCAGCCTTCAGCGCCAGCGGTTTCTCGCACAGAACATGCTTGCCGGCATCGGCGGCCTTGATCGCCCATTCCACGTGTTGCGACGTCGGGAGCGGAATATAGACGGCGTCGATCACGTCCGAGGCGAGCATCTCTTCATAGGAGCCGAAAGCATGCGGCACCGAGAAGCGGTCGGCCATGGCACGCGCCTTGGCGTGGTCGCGGCTGGCAATTGCCGAAACGACACAGTTCTCCGCGTCCTGGATGGCGGGCACGACCAGTTCGCGGCCGATCCTGGCCGTCGACAGAATTCCGAAACGCAGCATGGGGCAGTCTCCTGTTAGAGCGGACTCGCGAAGAAGTGCAGGGGCTCCCTCGGCCCGCACCTGTGTGGGGATCGGTCGCGTCCGGATTTATCCATCGCACGACCAGGGCGGCGCCGAGACTATCGCCGAGGTATGTGCCTAGCAAGGCTTGAACCGACCAGAAAAACCAAGCCGGCGGGTGTCATCGGCAGGGAACTGACCTATGTTTCCCCGGCAATCCTCCCGATCGCAGCTTGTCTTCATTCAACCGCGGAGCGAAACCATGGAATTGCGCAGGCTTGGCCGTACCGATCTTTCAATTGCACCGCTCGTCTTCGGCGGCAATGTCTTCGGCTGGACGGCGGACGAGAGAACGTCCTTCGCCCTACTCGATGCCTTTTTCGATGCGGGCTTCAATGCCGTCGATACGGCGGATGTCTACTCCTCCTGGGTCCCGGGAAACCAGGGTGGCGAATCCGAGACGATCATCGGCAAGTGGCTGAAGCAGTCCGGGCGCGCGCGGGACAAGGCAGTGATTATCACCAAGGTCGGCTCCGAACTCGGCCCCGGCCGCAAGGGGCTCTCGCGTCGCTGGATCCTGCAGGCGGTCGAGGACTCGCTGAGCCGCCTGCAGACCGATTATATCGACCTTTATCTGTCGCACTGGCCCGATCCCGAAACGCCCTACGAGGAGACGCTCGCCGCCTATGAGACGCTGCTCGGCCAGGGCAAGGTGCGGGCGATCGGCGCCTCGAACCTCGATGCGGGACAATTACGCGATGCCCTGGATGTCGCGGCGGCGAGAGGCCTGCCGCGCTACGACGTGCTGCAGCCCGAATACAATCTCTACGACCGCGCCGCCTATGACGGCGCCTTGCGCAACCTCTGCCTCGCCGAGGAAATCGGCGTCATCACCTATTTTAGCCTGGCTCGCGGCTTTCTTTCCGGCAAATACCGCTCGCACACGGATCTCGAAGGCTCGGAGCGCGGCGGCGGGGTCGAAAAATACCTCGACGGGCGCGGCATGCGCATTCTCGGCGTGCTCGACGAGATCGCCGAGGAGACCGGCGCGAAACAGGCGGAGATCGCCCTCGCCTGGATCATCGCCCGCGACGGCGTCACCGCGCCGATCGCCAGCGCCACCAATCTCAATCAGCTGGCAAGCCTCGTAAGGTCGGCGGAGCTCACGCTGACGGAGGCGGCGATACAGCGGCTGAACGACGTGAGCCAGTAATGGCCGAAAAAGCCCCTCCCCAACCCCTCCCCACAAGGGTGAGGGGCTTGCGATGCCGCGCCCGCTCCACTCATGTCTCGGCGGTTCCACGATCTTGGATGTTGAAGGCGGCACTGGCCGAGACGGCGGGTGCTAGGCCCTCCCCCTTGTGGGGGTTGGGGAGGGATGAAGCTTACGATCCCGCCACGTTCGCAAGCGGCGGATAGCCCGGGTATAGATACGCATGGCTGCCTTCGTGATTGGCCATGCCCGGTTTCGTCAGGAGGCCGCGCGGTTCGGCGAAGCTGCGGATCCTCCGTTGCGGCCGCTCGTGCCACTGGATGTTGAAGGCCCAAAGCTTCGGGAAGAAGCAGAGCGAGGCATAGGGAAGGTGGTCGTGGATCCACCAGGCGAGGCTCTGCCAACCGCCCTCCCTACGCTCCCGGTCCCAAACCCAGGGAATGACGATGCAAGCGGTGGCGCCCATGCAGCCGTCCGCATCGCGCATGTCCCAGATATGATCGGCCGCCGTCGAGGCATTGGTCGAGCAATTGAGCTTGTTGGCATTGCCGAATTCGTTGACGGCGCGGTTGCGATAGGCGGAGCGGATGTGCAGCCGCCCGAAGGTCGCCTGCAGCGGTTCGAGAAGCTCCTCGCAGAGCTTGCGACCGGCCTCGACGGCAAGCTCCGCATCGTCCGGGATGTTCGGAATACGATAGAAATCGGCGATCTCCGAATGGAGGAAATCGCGCAGGAAGAAGTTTTTCGACAGGCGTATGCGGCCGACATCCTCCAGCGACTTCATCGATCCAGGTTTCTTCATTCTTCCCTCCGCGCCGCTCGCACGAGCCGTTCATGTCCGGCTGATCGAAACGCCGCCATCGACCAGCAATGCGGTGCCGGTAATGAAACTAGCAGCATCGGAGGCAAGATAAAGCGCGGCCTCGGCGATTTCCGCCGGCTGCGCCATGCGCTTCAGCGCATGCAGGCCTTCGATAAAGCCGCGCGTCTCGGGAGAAGCACCGGGCAGGTTCGCGACGTTGGCGGGCGTGTCGGTGCCGCCCGGCAGCAATGCATTGACGCGCACGCCGTGGGCTCCGAGCTCAACCGCCAAAGACTGCACTAGGCCGATCAACCCAGCCTTGCTGGCCGCATAGGCGGCCATGCCCGGGAACCCTGCCGTGTGGCCGACGAAGCTCGACGTGAAGACCAGCGAACCGCCGCCGCGAGCAAGCATGGCCGGAGCCTGATGCTTGGCGGCGAGAAAGGCGCCGGTCAGGTTGGTGTCGAGCGTCTCGCGCCATCCCTCGAGCGACAGCGAGGAGATCTCGCCCATGGCGCCCAGGGCGCCGGCATTGTTGAACGCAATGTCCAATCCGCCGAAGCGGCCGAGCGCCAGGTCCACCAGCGCCTTGTTCGGGCTTTCGTCGCGCAGGTCGCCGGCAAGCATTGCCGCTTCACCGCCTTCTTCGATGATCTCGCCCACGAGCTGCTCGAGAGCCTCGCCTCGCCTTGCGGCGATCACGATCTTTGCGCCTTCGCGCGCAAAGAGAGAGGCGGCCGCGCGGCCTATTCCCGAACTTGCACCCGTCACGATCGCCACTTTTCCTTCAAGTCTCGACATTCCACTTTCCTCGCGCCTGTTGTCGTTGACGAGCGGAAAGATCCCAGATGGCAGTTGTTGCGGCCACCCGATTTCCGTGCAGCGAAAGTGGCCGCACCTGCAGGAGGTCGACGGGTGGAAAGACCGCACAAGCACGCATTTTCCCCAAGGCAGGAACAAATGCCTCTGTCTGATGTTGATTGGGCGTCACTGCCAACCTCCCCACCGGACAAGGAAGGAAATCGACAATGCCCAAGGAAAAGACAATGGACGACCTGTTCTACGACGCGCTCAAGGACATCTACTATGCGGAGCGCAAGATCCTGAAGGCTCTTCCGAAGATGGCACGCAGCGCGCAGGCACCGGAGCTCAAGGCAGCGTTCGAAAAGCACCGCGAGCAGACCGAAACCCATGTCGAGCGGCTGCAGCAGGTCTTCGAATTGATCGGCAAGCGCGCGCAAGGCAAAACCTGCGAAGCGATCGAAGGGATCATTGCCGAAGGCGAGGAGATCATGGACGAGTTCAAGGGCACGCAGGCCCTTGACGCCGGGCTGATCTCCGCCGCGCAGTCCGTCGAGCATTACGAGATCGCTCGCTACGGCACCCTGAAGACCTGGGCGCAGACCATCGGCCTCAAGGACGCGGTGCCGCTTCTCGACGCAACGCTGAAGGAAGAGGTCGTCACGGACCAGGATCTGACGAAGCTCGCGACGGCGAAATCGAACAAGAAAGCCGCATGAGCGCTACTGCATGTTTCCTTAATTGGAACCGATGCAGCAATTCAAAGTTCTACAGCGACTTTTGCTGCAGCGGCGACCGGAGAGGACCGGTCGCCGCTCAATCCGTATGCCGGAAGAAATCGATGAAGGCCCGGAGCGCCGGACGCATCTGGCGACGGCTCGGGTAATAGAGATAGGGGCCGGCATAGGGCGCACACCAATCCTCGAGCACCCGCAGCAATCTCCCCTCCGCCAGATCGCCGCTGACGCGCGGCTCGAAAAGGTAGGCGAGGCCCGCGCCGCCGATTGCCGCCTTGATGATCGGCCGGTCCTCGCCGACGATCAGCGGGCCATTCACCGAGACCGTGATCTCCTCGCCATCCTTCTCGAACTCCCAGCGATAAATCGTGCCGTTCGAAAAGCGCCGGCGGATGCAGCGATGCGCGGCGAGGTCGCGCGGGTGCAGCGGCCGCGGAAATCGCTCGAAATAGCCGGGCGACGCGACAACCGCGCTCTTCAGATCCGGGCCGATCTTCACCGCGATCATGTCCGCCTCCAAGCTCTCGCCTAGCCTAATGCCCGCATCAAAACCCGCCTCGACGATATTGGTGAAGCCGTCCTCGTTGGCGATCTCCAGCACGATATCCGGATAGCGCGTCAAAAAGTCGCCGAGCCGCGGCGCCAGAATGAGGTCGGCGGCAAAGCGCGGCGCGGTGATCCGCAGATTGCCGGCCGGGCGTTGCCGCGCATCCACCGCCGATTCCAGCGCGTGGGCAATCTCGTCGAGCGCCGGCCGCAGGCGGTCGAGCAGCCGTCTGCCCTCCTCTGTCGCCGCGACGCTGCGCGTCGTGCGTGCAAGCAGCCGGACCCCGAGGCTCGCTTCGAGACTCGCGACGGCGTGGCTGACGGCCGACGGCGCAATGGCGAGTTCCTTGGCCGCGCCGCGGAAACTGCCATGGGCGGCGACGGCGGAGAGGACGGCGAGCTGGGAGAGCTGGGTGCGATTCATTGATCGAAATAATAGAACAAGCTGTGAGAATTGGCAGCGATTTTCAGGCGCCGACGAGAGACCTATCTTTCCCTGGTCGTCGTGGGCGCCGCGAACCGACCGGCGCCAACCCAGACGATCGCCCCGCATGTTCGACGCAGCCACTTCTGCGTGACGCGTCCAAGCGCATTCCAGCCGGAAAGGAAATCCCATGAGAACCCGCAAGCTCGGCAATGAACTCACCGTCTCGGCCATCGGCCTCGGCTGCATGGGCATGAGTTTTGCCTATGGCGAGGCCGACGAACGCCAATCGATCCGAACGCTCCATCGCGCCATCGAGCTTGGCGTCATCTTCTTCGACACGGCAGAGGTCTACGGGCCCTATGAGAACGAGAAGCTCCTCGGGCGGGCGCTGAAGGACAGGCGCGACCAGGTGGTGATCGCCACGAAATTCGGTTTTCTGATCGAGCCGGGCAAACCGGCCGCGGAGGCGATCAAGGGGGTCGACGGCCGGCCGGAAAATGCCAAGGCTGTCGCCGAGGCTTCGCTGAAGCGGCTCGACACCGACGTCATCGATCTCTACTACCAGCACCGCATCGATCCGAACGTCCCGATCGAGGAAAGCGTCGGCGCGATGGCGGAGCTGGTGAAGGAGGGCAAGGTACGGGCGATCGGGCTTTCCGAGGCGAGTGCGACCACCATCCGCCGCGCCCACGCGGTGCATCCGATCGCGGCGGTGCAAAGCGAATACTCGCTCTGGACGCGCGACCCGGAAGACGAGGTGCTCGCCACCTGCCGCGAACTCGGCATCGGCTTTGTCCCCTATAGCCCGCTGGGGCGCGGCATGCTGACCGGCACCATTCGCAAGGTCGAGGACCTCGCTGACGACGATTTCCGTCGCTCGCTGCCACGCTTCCAGGTGGAGAACTTCGACGCCAATGCCGCGCTCGTCGAAAAGCTGCAAAGGCTCGCCGCCGAGAAACAGGTGACGGCCGCCCAGCTGGCACTCGCCTGGGGCGTCAACCAGGGCGACAACATCGTGCCGATCCCCGGCGCCCGCAAGCTCGAGCATCTGGAGCAGAACGCCGCCGCCGCCGATATCGTCCTCTCTGCAGAGGAACGTGCCGAACTCGGCGAGGCACTGTCCCCGACGCTCGTCGCCGGCAGCCGATACACCGAGGCGTCACTGGCGCTGACGAACCGCTGAAAACCGGCTACCGGCCGCGGGTATCGCAATTCCGTTGCGATACCCTAACTATGATGTGTCCGCCTTGACGATGGCTGGAGCGGCATCGGAGGCGGAAGAGCTTCAATCACGCGCAACAATGTTGTGTTTTGGCCGCTCCAGGAACGGAGGAATGAGGTATGTCCGATGAGCAGGCCATCAGCGCAGTCGTCCATCTCTATGTCGACGGAATGGCGTTCGCCAATGAGGCGGCGCTGCGCAAGGCCTTTCACCCGAGCGCCTCGATCGTTGGCAATTACCAGGATTCGGTTGAATGGCTGAGCCGTGACGCCTTCATCGCCGCTGTCGTGACGGAGGGCTCGGCGCCGCCGGAGACGCAGCCGCTCATGGAGGTGGAATTGATCCATATAACCGGCGACGCAGCGAGCGTGAAGGTCATCGATGAATTCGGCGGCGCGCGCTATACGGACTATCTGACCCTGCTCAAGGTCGACGGGCGTTGGCTGATCGTCAACAAGGTCTGGCATCGCCACACGTAGGGGCTATTCCAAGGATCATGCGGCAAGGCGCATCCGGCAAGGTCGTCGCAATCGACCATGTGCAACTCGCCATGCCGGAAGGCGGCGAAGCGGAGGCGCGCCGGTTCTATGCCGGCCTGCTCGGAATTCCGGAAGTGACCAAGCCGCCCAATCTCGCGGCGCGCGGCGGCTGCTGGTTCGAGCAAGCCGGCCTCAAGATCCATCTCGGTGTTGAAAAGGAATTCTCACCCGCCCGCAAGGCGCACCCGGCCTTCGTTGTCGATGATCTTTTCGTGCTGGTCGCACGGCTTGCGGCAGCGGGATTCGACGCGACGGAAGACGAGCCGCTCGCGGGGTTTGTCCGTCGCTATATGAGCGATCCGTTTGGTAACAGGATAGAATTGCTGCAGCCAAGCGATTGACGATCGTCAGCCACATGCCCCTCCCCAACCCTCCCCACAGGTGGGGTGTTGGGGAGGAGTCTTTCTCCAAAACCGATCTATACTCAGGCGCGAAGCACGCCGCCGGTGCTTTTCGCCACAATGGCGACGATGCGCGAGGTCAGCGCCTCGAAATCCTCGTCGGTCAGCGTGCGCTCGACCGGCTGGATCGTCACCTCGATGGCGATCGACTTCTTGCCTTCGCCGAGCGAGGCGCCTTCGAAGACGTCGAAGACATTGACGCCGGTTACCAGCTTGCGGTCGGCGCCGGAAGCGGCCCGGACGACAGCGGCCGCCTCGACCTCCTTGTCGACCACGAAGGCGAAGTCGCGCTTCACCGCCTGGAATGGCGAGAGCTCAAGCGCCGGCTTAGTGCGCGTCGTCTTCTTCTTTGGCTCCGGCATCGCATCGACATAGATCTCGAAACCGGCGATCGGGCCGGAGACATCGAGAGCGTCGAGCGTCTTCGGGTGGAACTCGCCGAAGGCGCCGAGCACGATCTTCGGGCCGAGCTTGATCGTGCCGGAGCGGCCGGGATGGTACCAGTCCGGGCCGCCGGCCTCGAACTGGACATTGGCCATCGGCACGCCGCAGGCTTCGAGCACCGCGATCGCATCGGCCTTCGCGTCGAAGACGTCGACCGGCTTGCCTCCGCCCTTCACCGCGTTCGACCAGAGCCGGCCGGCGCCGTTGAGGGAGGCGGTGCCGCGGCGGACGCCGCCGGCGACGCGGCGCTGCGCCTCGGGCGTGTCGCCCTCATAGGTGCCGGAGACCTCGAAGATCGCCACGTCACCATAGCCCTTGTCGGCATTGCGCTGCGCGGCGGTCAAAAGCCCCGGCAGCAGCGACGGCCGCATGTCGGACATGTCGGCAGCAATCGGATTGGCGAGCTTCAGCCCCGGCTGACCACCACCGAAGAGCTTCGCCTGCTCCTCCGAGATGAACGACCAGGTGACCGCTTCTAGCATGCCGCGGCTGGCGAGCCCGCGTCTCGCCTGGCGGGTGCGGATCTGCAAGGTCGTGAGGATCTTGCCGTTGACGGCGTTGTGGCTCGGCAGGGCGGCCGCGACGATGTTGTCGACGCCATGGATGCGCATGACTTCCTCGACCAGGTCCGCCTTGCCGTCGACATCCGGTCGCCAGGAGGGCACGGTGACGCGGAAGCGCTCGCCGGAGCCCTCGACGCCGAAGCCGAGCTCCTCGAGAATCGAAACGCTCTCCTCGGTGGAGACCTCGAGACCGGTCAGCCGCTTGACCTCGGAGACCGGGAAGTCGACGACTTTGGGCGTATGGCCCTCATAGCCGACGACGTCCAGCTTCGCGGCGGTACCACCGCAGAGCTCCAGCACCAGTTCGGTCGCCCGTTCGAGGCCCGGCACCATATATTCCGGATCGACACCGCGCTCGAAGCGATAGCGCGCATCGGTGATGATGCCGAGGGTGCGGCCGGACTTGGCGATGTTCATCGGGTCCCAAAGCGCCGACTCGATCAGCACGTCGGTGGTCGCCTCGTCGCAGCCGGAATGCTCGCCGCCCATGATGCCGCCGATCGATTCGATGCCGTCCTCGTCGGTGATCACCACATTGGCGGGCGACAGCGTGTATTCGCGGGCATCGAGCGCCAACACCTTCTCGCCTTCCTTTGCCCGGCGAACCGTCAGGTTGCCGTTGACCTTGGCCGCGTCGAAGACGTGCAGCGGCCGGCCCTGGTCGAAGGTCAGGTAGTTGGTGATGTCGACCAATGCGTTGATCGGCCGAAGCCCGATCGCCGTCAGCCGCCGGCGCATCCAGACCGGGCTCGGGCCATTCTTGACGCCGCGCACAAGACGCAGCGCAAAGCCGGGGCAGAGATGCTTGTCCTCACCGAGCTCCAGCCGCACCTTGACCGGCGTTTCGCCTTCGACCGGGAAGGAGGGCGCCGGCCTTGTCTTCAGCGTGCCGAGGCCGGAGGCGGCGAGGTCGCGGGCAATGCCGTGAACGCTGGTGCAATCCGGCCGGTTCGGCGTCAGGTTGATCTCGATCATCGGATCGTCGAGGCCCGCATAGGCGGCGTAGCTGGTGCCGACCGGCGCATCCTCGGGCAGGTCGATGATGCCGGTGTGGTTATCGGATATCTCCAATTCCTTTTCCGAGCACATCATGCCGCGGCTTTCGACGCCGCGGATGTTGCCGACCGACAGCGTCACGTCGATGCCCGGCACGTAGGTGCCCGGCGCGGCAAAGGCGCCGACGAGGCCCTTGCGCGCGTTTGGCGCACCGCAGACGACCTGCACCGGTGAGCCGTTGCCGGTATCGACCATCAGCACCCTCAGCTTGTCGGCGTTCGGGTGCTGCTCGGCGGAAATGACCTTGGCGATGACGAAGGGCTTGAAGGCGGCCTTGTCGTCGACACCCTCGACCTCGAGCCCGATCATCGTCAGGCGCGCGCAGATTTCCTCGAGCGAGGCGTCGGTTTCCAGATGGTCCTTCAGCCAGGAGAGCGGGAACTTCATGATTTCACCTGTGTCCTAAGAATTCTACAGCGCCGCGCGTCTTACCAGACGCGCAAAGGTCGCTATAGCACTTTGAATTGCTGCATGTTTTTGTCCTTAAATCGGCTAGGATTTAAGGAAACATGCAGTAGCGCGAGCGATCAGGCCGAAAGACCGCCGAACAGCGTCGGCATGTCGAGCGGGCGGAAGCCGTAATGGGTCATCCAGCGGACATCGGCGTTGAAGAAGTCGCGCAGGTCCGGCATGCCGTATTTCAACATGGCGATGCGGTCGAGGCCCATGCCCCAGGCAAAGCCCTGATACTCGTCCGGATCGAGACCGCCGGCGCGCAGCACGTTCGGATGCACCATGCCGCAGCCGAGGATCTCCATCCAATCCTTGCCTTCGCCGAACTTGACGATCGGGCCGGAGCGGTCGCACTGGATATCGACCTCGAAGGACGGCTCGGTGAAGGGGAAGAAGGACGGGCGGAAGCGCATCGTCACCTGGTCCACCTCGAAAAAAGCCTTGCAGAACTCTTCCAGCACCCAGCGCATGTTGGCGACGTTCGCCGTCCTGTCGATCACCAGTCCCTCGACCTGGTGGAACATCGGTGAATGGGTGGCGTCGGAATCCTGGCGATAGGTCTTGCCGGGAATGATGATGCGGATCGGCGGCTGTTGAGCCTCCATCGTGCGGATCTGCACCGGCGAGGTGTGGGTGCGCAGCACCTTACGCTCTCCCTTCTCGTCCGGCTGGAAGAAGAAAGTGTCGTGCATCTCGCGGGCCGGATGGCCCTCGGGGAAGTTCAGCGCCGTGAAGTTATAGTAATCGGTCTCGATGTCCGGTCCCTCGGCGATCGAGAAGCCCATGTCGCCGAAGATGGCGGTGATCTCGTCGACGATCTGGCTGATCGGATGGATGCGGCCGCGCTCCGCAGGCGAGGAGCGGACCGGCAGGCTGATATCCACCGTCTCGCGCGCCAGCCGCTCGGCGATCGCCGCATCCTTGAGGGCGAGCTTGCGAGCCGAAATCGCATCGGAAACGGTATTCTTCAGGGCATTGATGCGGGCGCCGCGCGTCTGGCGCTCCTCGGGGCTCATCGTGCCGAGCGTCTTCAAGAGCTCCGAAATCGAACCCTTCTTGCCGAGCGCACCGACGCGCAACGACTCGATCGCCCCCTCGTCGGCGGCGGCATCGATTTCCGCCAGCAATGTCCGTTCCAAAGTTTCCAGTTCGCTCATTCTGTCCTACCTCGATGCGGGATTGGTTCGGTCTATCGGTTCAACACTTCAGCGATGTGATCGCCTGGCAGTGCGCCGAATAAGAAAAACCCGCGCCAGCCCTGCCAGCGCGGGTTTCCCAACAATTTCAGAAACGGTCTTGGGAAAACGCTGGCTTAACGGACAGCGCTTTCAAACTCGTTTGCCGTGCCGGCTTCCTTGAGATAGGCGAGCGCCTTCTTGGCGGCTTCGACGAGCGCCGTGAATGCAGCCGTCTCATGGATCGCCATGTCGGAGAGAACCTTGCGGTCCACTTCGATGCCTGCCTTGCTCAGGCCGTCGATGAAGCGGCCATAGGTCAGACCGTGCTCGCGGACGGCAGCGTTGATGCGCTGGATCCAGAGGGCGCGGAAATTGCGCTTGTTGACCTTGCGGTCGCGGTAGGCGTACTGCTTGGAACGGTCGACCGCTGCCTTGGCGGCGCGGATCGTGTTCTTGCGGCGGCCGTAGAAACCCTTGGCGGCCTTGAGCGTCTTCTTGTGCTTGGCGTGAGCGGTTACGCCGCGTTTTACACGTGCCATGTCATGATCTCCTTAACGTGTCCAATGTGCCTGAAGTCTTAGAGACCGTTCGGCAGGTAATTCTTGACGACCTTCTTGCCATCAGGCTCTGCGAGAACCATGGTTCCGCGTGCGTCGCGAATGAACTTGTTGGACCGCTTGATCATGCCGTGGCGCTTGCCAGCAGCGGCAGCTCGAACCTTGCCGGTCGCGGTTACTTTGAACCGCTTCTTGGCAGACGATTTCGTCTTCATCTTGGGCATTTTGCTACTCCATTGTTCTTGATATGCGAAACCGGCTGACGAGGCTGGTTTCCAGCGTTAAGAACGGCCACGGCATGCCCTGCCGGACCGTTCGGACGGGGGGCTTGTAGCCGAAGTCCTGCAAAAGCGCAAGCCGCCCGTTGATCATGGCATACGCTGAGCCGCGGCTCAGGCGGGATCGCGCACCGGAAGCCGCACGACCCTGACCGGAAAGGTCAGCCGGGCTCTCAGTCCTCCGAGGTCGGACTGCTCTAGGGTCAAGGAGGCACCATAGGCCTCGGCGATGTCGGCGCTGATCGCGAGACCCAGTCCCGCGCCTTCGGGCTCTCGGTCGTCGGTGCTGTCGAGCCGTGCACCGCGTCTGAGGATCGCCACGCGGTTCTGTTCGGCAATGCCAGGCCCGTCGTCCTCGATCAGGATGGTGATGGCGCCGTTGGCCCGGCGTGCCGAGAAGCGGATGAACGAACGCGCCCATTTCGCGGCGTTGTCGAGCAGATTGCCGAGACATTCGGCAAGGTCGGCCGGATCGACGTCGAGCGAAAGCGAGCTGTCGATCGAAACTTCCCAGGCGACATCCCGCTCGGCGGTGACGGGACGAAGGACACTGACGAGCTTGCCGCCAAGGCCCATGACCGACGTCGTCGCCATTCGCTCGACGCCCATGCGCGCGGCCTGCAGCTGCCGGTCGGCCCGCTGGCGGGCGAGTTCCACCTGTCTGAGCGCCAAGGCGCGATCCTCCGGCGGAAGCCGCTCCGCGAGCTGCGCCAGCACCGTCAGCGGCGTCTTGAGGCCGTGGGCGAGATCGCTGGCGCGGGCACGCGCGCGCTCGACCGCCACTTCGCGTTCCTTCAGGAGGAGATTGATCTCGCTGACCAGCGGCTGCACCTCGCTTGGGCCGGAGGTTCCGAAATCCCGGTCGCGGCCGGCGCGCACCGAGGCCGCCCGCTCGCTCAGGCGGCGGAGCGGCTTGAGCCCGATGGCATTCTGGAAAAAGGCGGCGGCGGCCAGGAGCCCGGCGGTCGCAAGCAGCATCAGCCGCAGCGCCGCTTGGAAATCGCCCAGCGCTTCGTCGAGTTCCCGTTTAGGAAACGCCGCTGACGCGACGAACCGGATCGCCGGGGCACCTTCGCCAAGCGACAGGCTTTGGCTGTGGACCAGCATCGGATGTCCGTCCGGACCTTCACTGATGGTAAAACCCTCGTAGCGCGAAGGGACCGGAGCGTCGGCATCGATCGCCACGTCCCAGAGCGAGCGCGACCGCAGGTGACTGCCGTCGACGGGTGAGACCTGCCAGTAGCGGCCGCCGTTCGGCAGGTCGAAACGCGGATCTGCCGGCTCGCGCGCGAGCATAAGCTGGCCCTCTTGCAAGGCGAGTTCGGCAGCGAGCGTGTCGACGATCGTCATCATCTCGCCGCGGTACCGCCCGACCACGTAATCGGTGAACAGCCGGGTCAGGGAAAGCCACGCTACGAGCAGCACGAGGCCGATTGCGATCACTGCTCCGACCGCCAGTCGCAGCCGCAGCGAGCGCATCATGAAGGGTCGTCCGGCAGGAGATAGCCGAATCCGCGTCGCGTCTCGATGGCGCGGCTCTCGGTCTTGCGGCGCAGCCGGGCGATCATCGCCTCGACGGCGTTCTTGGCGGAGTCGTCGTCGCGTCCCTGGACATGGCTTGCCAGTTCGAGCGGCGACAGCACTTCGCCCTTGCGTTCGATGAAGTAGGCGACCATCCGGAATTCGAGCGGGCTGAGATCAAGCGCCTCTCCGTCGAAGGTGACCCGGCGGGTCGCCTCGTCAAGCGTGAAGCGGCCCGCCGATTTGATGATCTGGAATCGCGGGCCGGCGCGCCGCAGAAGCGCCCTCAGCCGCGCCAGCAGCTCCTCGGCGCGAAACGGCTTGGGAATGTAGTCGTCGGCGCCGGCCTCGAACCCGTCGACGCGCTCCATCCAGGATCCGCGGGCGGTCAGCACCACCACCGGCGTTTCCACGCCGTCGAGACGCCACCGCTTGAGGATCGACAATCCGTCGAGGCCGGGCAGGCCGAGGTCGAGGATGATGGCTGCATAGCCGCCGTCTTCGCCGCGCTCCCAGATGTCGGGGCCGTGGGCAAGCGTATCGACCGCATAGCCTTCAGCCTCGAGTTTCCCGCGGACATGGCCAGCAATGTTGAGGTCGTCCTCTGCCAGAAGTATGCGCATGTCTGCCTCAGAATTTCACGAAACTGCCGGTGCGCGCATCGATCCGGAGGTCGCGGATGACGCCCGCGCCATCCCGCGTCTTCAGCCGATAGACGTCGCTTCCCATGTACCGCACCAGATCAACCGCGATGACCATGCCGTAGAGATCGCGATCCACCAAGGCGAGCAGCTTGCTCAGCGGCAGGATCTCTCCCTTGACGACGGCGTCTCGCGCATCCTCCTGGCTTCTCGTTTCCCGACTCCCGTTCTCCGGGGCTGCCGTGCTGCGATCACCTCGGGTGCCGGTATCGCCGGTGCTGCCGCCGGCATCCGAGTTGCCGCGGCCGGTCTTGCCGTCATCGGCCAAAGCCGCGCCGCTCGCGGAGAACGGCACGACACAGGACGCAACCGACCAGCAAACAAATGCGGCCAGACTCCGGCGCATGAGCGAAGCGGGACGAGGCGGTGCGGCGCGCTCCAGGCAGATATGGTCTCTCATTATCCCCTCAACATAGGTCGCCGCAGCATCCGCCAGAAAAGTGACGGAAACAGGGGTGGAACGTCGATTTTCTTACTGAAACGGGCGTGCCCCTCGCAGCAGGAGTGATGCGAGAGGCACGAATTTGAGGAAGTCTGCGGCGATGGGACAGCCACCGCCGCAGTTAAGGGCTCAGGTCGGAATCGGATCAGTTCGCCGTCGGAGTTCCGCCGCCGTCCTGCCCGCCGCCGGTGCCGGTGTCCTGCCCGCCGCCGGTGCCAGTGTCTTGTCCGCCGCCAGTGCCGCCGCCTTCGCCGCCGGTGCCGCCGCCTTCGCCGCCAGTGCCGCCGCCTTCGCCGCCAGTGCCGCCGCCTTCGCCGCCGGTGCCGCCGCCTTCGCCGCCAGTGCCGCCGCCTTCGCCGCCGGTGCCGCCGCCTTCGCCGCCACTGCCACCGCCTTCGCCGCCACTGCCGCCGCCTTCGCCGCCAGTGCCGCCGCCTTCGCCGCCACTGCCGCCGCCTTCGCCGCCGCTGCCTTCGCCGCCACTGCCGCCGCCTTCGCCGCCGGTGCCGCCGCCTTCGCCGCCAGTGCCGCCGCCTTCGCCGCCGGTGCCGCCGCCTTCGCCGCCGGTGCCGCCGCCTTCACCGCCACCGGTGCCGGTGTCTTGTCCGCCGCCCGTGCCGGTGTCCTGTCCGCCACCGGATCCACCTTCGCCGACTGTGGTGGGGCTGCTGGTGTCGAAGCCACCGTTAGGTCCGGCTTCGAAGCTGCTGGCCGCGCCGGTATCCGCAAGAGCCATCGTCACTGGCCCTCCAACGACGCCGAACAAGCTCATTGTGGAAACGAGCAGCACTTTTTTGAATGCGCTGTGCATATCTTTACCCTTCCTTGTTTCGGAACGGGCAGAGACTGGCATTTGGCAACTGACAGGCGGCTGAGCACGGCTGTCAGCATTCTGTCAGGCGCCGGCAACGGTGCGCCGGAACGAAAAAAGCCGCCTCACGGCGGCCTTTTACATTGGATTGCTTTCACGTGCGATCCACGCTTTCGTGCCTTACTTGGGCGCAAGCACCATCATCATCTGGCGACCTTCCAGCTTCGGCTCGGCTTCAACCTTGGCGATCGCCTGGGTATCGTCCTTGACCTGCAGCAGAAGCTTCATGCCGAGCTCCTGGTGGGCCATTTCGCGGCCGCGGAACTTCAGCGTCACCTTGACCTTGTCGCCCTCTTCGAAGAAGCGGTTCATCGCCTTCATCTTCACCTCGTAATCGTGGGTGTCGATGTTCGGGCGCATCTTGATTTCCTTGATCTCGACGATCTTCTGCTTCTTGCGCGCCTCGGCCGCCTTCTTCTGGTTGGCGTATTTCAGCTTGCCAAGATCGAGGATCTTGCACACCGGCGGTTCGGAATTCGGTGCGATCTCCACCAGATCGAGACCGGACTCTTCCGCCATGCGGAGCGCCTGATCGATCGGGACGCTGCCCAAATTCAGGCCTTCGGCGTCGATGAGCTGAACCCGGGGGACCCGGATTTCCTTGTTTGCGCGCGGCCCTTCCTTGACTGGGGCGTCCGCTTTGAACGGTCTGCGAATGGTCGTACTCTCCTCGAGCTGTTTACGTATACTGGTCAATCAAACGATCAGCGTCATCTCAAACTTGGCGCTTGAAACAGTCACTGACGGCAATGTGTGAATTGCGGCTCCAGAGTCAATAGCATGGCCCGCAAGGAAAATCACCACCATCGAGGCTCTGGCGAATCTGTTTTTGGCAGGATATCTGATCGAAACGGGTGTTTGCGAGGAAATAAGCGATGTCAGCGATGCCGGCCGAAACCGAAATCACGCGGATAATGGTGGGTACGGCCGGTGCGGCGCGCAGCATCGCCATGCGGGTTTTCAGCGCCGAACCGGCCTCGGAAAGCCCCGCCCTCGTCTGGCTCGGCGGCTACCGCTCCGACATGACCGGCACGAAGGCGGTCGAGGTCGAACGTCACGCGCAAGCGGTCGGAACGAACTGCGTCCGCTTCGACTATTCCGCCCATGGCGCTTCCGGCGGCGACTTCAAAGAAGGCACGATCTCACGCTGGCTCGAAGAAAGCCTCGCCGTCGTCGATCACGCGGTCGCCGGGCGCATGATCCTGATCGGTTCCTCCATGGGTGCCTGGCTCGCCCTGCGCCTTATCGAAGAACTGAGGGCGCGCGGCCAAGGGAAACGTGTGGCCGGCCTGGTGCTGATCGCCCCCGCCCCGGACTTCACCGCCGAGCTGATCGAACCCAATCTGACGACGGCCGAGCGGACTTCGCTTGCCGAACGGGGCTATTTCGAGGAGCCGTCGGAATATAGCCCCGAGCCCAACATCTTCACCCGCGCCCTGATCGAGGACGGGCGGCAAAACCGGGTCCTCAAGGGACCGATCGAGACGGGCTGCCCGGTGCATATTCTTCAGGGGATGCGCGATTTGGATGTGCCCTATACGCACGCGCTGAAGCTCATGGAGCACATGCCGGCGGACGACGTCGTCATGACCCTCATTCGTGACGGCGACCACCGGTTGTCGCGCGAGGAAGACATCGTCAAACTGAAACAGGCCATTAGCGCCATGCTTGCCAAGGCCTGAGTCCCCGGCCGGCTTCCGTTAACACTCCGACCCCATTTCAGAACGCATCCCGGATGGCCCGGAATGCAGGGCTTCCGCTGTCTTTCGATGGGTGATCTTAACCATAAAGGTCAATCCGACGAATCGGTAGATTGACTCACACGGTCCGAGCATATTAACTCTTTGTTAACGATTAGAGCAGCGCTAGGGGAAGCCTACAAAAGCTGTCATCAACTTGAGATTGCGCGTGCGGCGCACGCGCTTGCAGGGGATCTGTATGGCATTTTGGACCGGGGTAAAGACAGGCGTCGCGGCATTCTGCGCAATTTTCATTTCGGCAAGCATGGCAATTCCCGCACAGTCGGGATCCACTCCCTGGATGCAGACCGGCTCGGCAACTTCCCAGCCGATCGGGCATTTCGAGTTCTGCCAGAAGAACAGGAGTGAATGCGGCGTCCGGTCTCGGGCGGGCGCGCCGCCGCGTGTCACGGCAGGCGGCTGGGCCGTCATCCGGCAGGTGAACGCCGCCGTCAACCGCGAGATTTCGCCGGTCACCGACCAGGAGCTTCTCGGCAGGGACGAGGTCTGGTCCTATCCGAAAGGGCGGGGCGACTGCGAGGATTTCGCGCTCGAAAAGCGCCGGCGCCTGATGCAGCGCGGCTTTGCTGCCGGCAATCTGTTGATGACCGTGGTGCGCAAACCCGACGGCGAGGGCCATGCGGTGCTGACGGTGCGCACCGCCCAGGGCGATTTCGTCCTCGACAATCTCGACAACGGTGTCAGGCTTTGGACCAATACGCCCTACCGCTTCCTGAAGCGCCAGGCTTCCAACAATAGCGGCCGCTGGGTCACGATCGACAACAGCGCCGAGGTGCTCGTCGGCTCCGTCGGCAGATAAGCAGCCAGACAATTCGAATGAAGAAGGGCCGGTTCTCGGCCCTTTTTTCATGCCGTCCGTTCATACGCATGTTCCCAAGACCACTGCGCAGTTTTCGGCAAGCTGCATCAGGCATTGCCGATGACGATGCCGGCCGCCAGCACCAGGCCGCCGCCGAGCACGACCTGGAAGGCCGCTCTGAGGAATGGCGTTTCCATGAAACGGTTCTGGATGAAGGCGATGGCCCAGAGCTCGAAGAAAACGATCGCCACCGCGGTCACCGTCGCCGTCCAGAAATGCGGTATCAGATAGGGGAGCGCATGGCCGAGACCGCCGAGCGCCGTCATGATGCCGGAGGCGAGGCCACGCTTGACCGGTGAGCCGCGGCCGGAAAGCTTGCCATCATCATGGGCGGCTTCGGTGAAACCCATGGAAATGCCCGCACCGACCGAGGCCGAAAGCCCGACCAGGAAGGTTTGCCAGGTATCCTGAGTTGCAAAAGCGGCGGCGAAGATCGGCGCCAGCGTCGAAACCGAACCATCCATCAAGCCTGCCAGGCCCGGCTGCACATAGGTAAGAATGAACTGGCGATGCGATGTCTGGTCTTCCTCGGCGCGGACGTCGGCGGGTGTATGCCTTTCGCCGAGACGGCGCGCGAGAGATTCATGCGCCTTCTCGGCGATCGCCAGATCCCCCAACAGCTTGCGCGTCGCCGCGTCGCGCGTTCGTGCCGCCGCCTCGATATAGAAGCGGTGGGCCGCCTCCTCCATGGCCTCCGCCTCGGCACGTGCCCTTTCGATCGGCATCTCGGCAATCAGCCAGTCCGGCTTGCGCTCCGGAAAGCCGCGCACATGCTCGCGCCGGATGAGCGGAATGCGATTGCCGAAGCGAGCGACATGCAGGTCGATCAGGGTCTTTCGATGGTGGCTCTCTTCTTCGGCCATGGCCTCGAAGACCCTGGCGGAGTGCGGATATTTTTCCCGCAGCGCATCCGCATAGGCGAGGTAGATGCGGCCGTCATCCTCTTCCGAAGAGATGGCGAGCGCCAGGATTTCCTGTTCGCTCAAGGACAGAAACGGGCGCTTGGAACGGGAAAAGAGGCGGGAAAACACCAGCAGTAACCTTCTTTAGAATAATTCTAAAGAAATAGAAGTCGCCGGGCAGACCGTCAAGATGCTTGGTGGCAGGTCTATCCACAAACGCGGAGAAAGGACATGCCCCGCCCCAACCCCTCCCTATAGTGAAGAGGGCTTTGGCGCTCGGGCGGCCGCCTGCCATTCCCGAAACACGAGCCTGTGGCAACAACAAGAATGAGGTGAGGAGGTGCCGAAAGTAAGCCTCTCCCCGTTGGGGTTGGGGAGGGGTGACCGAAAGAGGTTAGGTGAGGCCTCAAATCGACAGATCCAGCGCCTTCTCCCGCTCGATATAGGCGCGTTGCTGGTCGGTGATGTAGTCGCGCACGATTGGCGCCGCATCGCGCGAGCGCGACAGCTGCATGTGGAAGACCAGCTGGCTGCCGGTGCGGAACATCATTTCGGCGCTGATCAGGTAGAACTCCCACATCCGGGCGAAGCGCTCGTCATACATCGCAATGACCTTGTCGCGATTTTCCTCGAAACGCGCGCCCCAATGGGCAAGCGTCGTCGCGTAATGGACGCGCAGGAATTCGAGATCCATCACCCACAGGCTGTTGCGCTCGACGACTTCGAAGACTTCCGACAGG
This sequence comes from Sinorhizobium fredii USDA 257, assembly GCF_000265205.3. Taxonomy (NCBI): domain Bacteria; kingdom Pseudomonadati; phylum Pseudomonadota; class Alphaproteobacteria; order Hyphomicrobiales; family Rhizobiaceae; genus Ensifer; species Ensifer fredii. Next base: position 6,382,383 of record NC_018000.1, on the reverse strand, counting down.
GCCGGCGAATAGGCGCCCGGGAAGATATACTTCCTGAGCCAGGGACTCGCCATGCCGGGCGGGCTCATATGGCCGATCGAGTGCAGAACGGCGAGGCCGTCATCCGGCATCAGAGCGTTCAGCTTCTTGAAATACTCGTCGTAGTGATGCACGCCGACATGCTCGAACATACCGACCGAGACGATGCGGTCGAAGGGCCCCTCGACATCGCGATAGTCCTTCAGCTCGAAGCGCACCCGGTCGGCCATGCCGGCAGCGCGGGCTCGCTCGGAGGCAAGCGCCTGCTGCTCCTTCGACAGGGTGACACCGAGGACCTCGACATTTTCGAGCGTCGCCAGATAGAGCGCCAGATCGCCCCAGCCGCAGCCGATGTCGAGTACTTTCATGCCGGGCTTCAGGCAAAGTTTCGCGGCCAGCAGCCGCAGTTTGTTGCGCTGCGCCGCCTCCAGCGTCTCGTCCGGGTCGCGGAAATAGGCGCAGGAATAGAGCATGTTCTCGTCGAGGAACAGCTTGTAGAAATCGTTGCCGAGATCGTAGTGATGGGCGACGTTCTGCTGCGCCTTGCCCTTTGGATTTGCCTGCTGGCGCTTGCGGAAGCGCATCTTGATCGCCCGCAACAGCTTCTGGAGCGGATAGGAGCCGAGCGACAGCCGGTTGATCGAGAAGAGCGTGAGAAAGTCACGCAGCGTCGACCCCTCCTCGAAGCGCATCGTCCCGTCCATATAGGCCTCGCCGGCGGCGAGCTCGGCATTGAGGACGAGATTGCGATAGAGCCGCTTATCGGTCAGCCGCATCGTGACGCTCGGCCCCTGCTCTCCGGCGAAGACGTGCCTCTTGCCGTCGGCGTCGATCACCGTCAGGCTACCCTTGCGGATGAAGGCTTTCATCATGTGCGACAGTGGAAACATGCAATCCCTCGATCTCGTCCCGCCTCCAGCGGCGGCACGTGACCCTAAACAGCGGGCCCCTAAAATGCACGCTCAATTTTGCAGGGTTTCCGCGATCGCATCTTGAGTTGTGGAAAGCACAAATAAAGGGGCGGCAGGCAAAGCCCGCCGCCCCTTTCGATAGCGGTGAGCGCGCTATTCAGTCCTTGGCGCGCTCGACATAGGAGCCGTCTTCCGTGGCGATGACGACGCGGGTGCCCGCCTGGATATGCGGCGGCACGAGCGTGCGCACGCCATTTGAGAGGACCGCCGGCTTGTAGGATGAAGAAGCCGTCTGGCCCTTGACGACCGGTTCGGTCTCGGTGATTTCGAGGATAACGTGACGCGGCAGGTCGATGGCGATCGCGAGGCCCTCGTGGATCGACAGCATCACCGCCATGCCCTCTTGCAGATAGGCCTTCAAATCGCCGATGTCTTCGGTGGTCATGACGAGCTGGTCGTAGCTTTCGGGATTCATGAAGTGAAAGCCTTCGCCATCTTCATAAAGGAAGGTGTGCTCGCGGTCCTCGACGAAGGCGCGCTCGACCTGCTCGGTGGTGCGATAGCGCTCCGAGACCTTCACGCCGTCGGAGATGCGGCGCATGTCGACCTGGGTGACCGGCGTGCCTTTGCCCGGATGGAAGTTCTGGGCGGTGAGCACGACATAAAGCTTGCCGTCGACGTCGAGAACGTTGCCCTTGCGGACCGAAGAAGCGATGACCTTGACCATTAGTCTTCCTTGTAACAGAGGTATGCGCGACACGCGCGGGCCGCGACTGGCCCGGAAAGGACGCGAAAATTTCGATTTCGCGCCGCCACTACCCTAATTCCGGGCAAATAGCCAGCCTGAGCCGGCATTCGCGTGGAAAGAAAGCTTGGATCGAACCGACCATGCCGCATGCTTCACCCTGGTGGACCCCGGATGTCCATGCCGACCGGCGCCCCTTCCTGATCGGACGCAACCGCATCCAGTCGGCGCTGCGCCGGTACTTCGGCGAGCGCGACTTCATCGAGATCGATACGGCGACGCTGCAGCTGTCACCGGGCAACGAGGCGCATCTGCACGCCTTTGCAACGCAAGCGCTTGGGCCCGACGGATCGGTGCAGCCGCTCTATTTGCACACCTCGCCGGAATTCGCCTGCAAGAAGCTGCTCGCTGCCGGCGAAAGGCGCATCGTCTGTTTCGCCCATGTCTACCGCAACCGCGAGCGCGGCCCGCTGCACCATCCGGAATTCACCATGCTCGAATGGTACCGCGCTGACGAGAGCTATGAGACGCTGATGCGCGATTGCGCCGACATCCTCGCGCTTGCCGCCGAGACCGCCGGCGCGGCGTCTCTTACCTACCGGGGCAGAAGCTGCGATCCCTTCAAGGAACCGGAACGGCTTTCGGTGGTCGAGGCTTTCGCGCGCTTTGCCGGGATCGACCTCCTCGCCTCCCTCGCGAAGGATGGCACGACGGACCGTGAAAGCCTGGCCGCAGCCATGCGGGAGGCAGGTCTCCGCGTCGCCGACGACGACAGCTGGGCGGATCTCTTCAGCCGCGCGCTCGTCGAAAAGGTCGAACCCAATCTCGGCTTCGGCCGGCCGACGATCCTCGACGCGTATCCGGTCACTGAGGCCGCACTCGCCCGTCCGACGCCGCGCGACCGCCGCGTCGCCGAGCGTTTCGAGCTTTATGCCTGCGGGATCGAGCTTGCCAATGCCTTCGGCGAACTGACCGATGCGGCCGAACAGCGCCGCCGCTTCGAGCTGGAAATGACCGAAAAGGCGCGGGTCTATGGCGAAACCTACCCGCTCGACGAGGATTTCCTGGCGGCACTTGCCATCATGCCGGAGGCGAGCGGCATCGCCCTCGGCTTCGATCGTCTGGCGATGCTGGCGACCGGCGCCTCCCGCATCGACCAGGTCCTCTGGACGCCGGTGACGGAGGTCAGGAGATGACCGCGGAACGCGCCCTCAGGACGGCACGCGAGCTCGTCGACGCCGGCCTGGTCGAAGCCTCGGCCGAGGCAGCGATCTCCCGCGTCGCCTCTCGATACGCCATCGCCATCAGCCCCGCTGTTGCAAACCTCATCGACCGAGACGATCCGAATGATCCGATCGCCCGGCAATTCGTGCCCGATGCGGCAGAGCTGATGCTCATGCCGGAAGAGCGGGCCGACCCGATCGGCGACAGTGCGCACAGTCCCGTCTCTGGCATCGTCCACCGCTATCCGGACCGGGTGCTACTCAAGGCCGTGCATGTCTGCCCGGTCTATTGCCGCTTCTGTTTCCGCCGCGAGATGGTCGGTCCGCAGGGACTTGGCACGCTGACGACCGGCGAGCTCGACGCGGCAATCGCCTATATCGCCGATCATTCGGAGATCTGGGAGGTGATCCTCACCGGCGGCGACCCGCTGGTGCTCTCGCCACGGCGGCTCCAAGAAATCATGGAACGCCTCGGCGCGATCGGCCATGTCAAGGTCGTCCGTTTCCATACGCGCGTACCGGTCGTCGAGCCGGATCGCGTCGATGCGATTCTCATCGCGTCACTCAAAAGCAGCGGCAAGGCGACCTATGTGGCGCTCCACGCCAATCATCCACGCGAACTGACAGAGGAAGCGCGGGCCGCCGCTGCCCGGCTGATCGATGCGGGGATCGTCATGATCAGCCAATCGGTGCTGCTGAAGGGCGTCAACGACGACCCGGGGGTGCTCGCCGACCTGATGCGCGCCTTCGTCGAGACGCGGATCAAGCCCTATTACCTGCACCATCCGGATCTGGCGCCCGGCACCAGCCATTTCCGGCTGACGATCGAGGAGGGCCAGGCGCTCGTCGCCGCGCTGCGCGGCCGCGTCTCGGGCCTCTGCCAGCCGACCTATATCCTCGACATTCCCGGCGGCCACGGCAAGGCCGTCGTCAGCGCAAGCGCGATCGAGGCGGAAGGAGGTGGCTGCTACACCGTCACCGATTTCCGCGGAAACGAGCACAGCTATCCGCCGCAAGGCTGACGCGATCTACGCAGCAAAAAGGCCGCGCGGAACTCCACGCGGCCTTTGCAATTTTCCAAGAGAACTCAGCCCTGCTTGATCGGCGCGATGGAGATTTCGACGCGGCGGTTCTGGGCGCGGCCGGCCTCGCTGGCGTTCGATGCGACGGGCCGCTCCATGCCATAGCCCATGGTCGAGATGCGCCGCTGATCGATGCCGCGGCCGGCCAGATAGTTGGCGACGGAGGCGGCGCGGCGTTCCGAGAGGCCCTGGTTGTGGGAGGCGCTGCCGGTCGAATCGGTGTGGCCATCGACGTCGATCAGCGTCTTGTTGAACTTGCGCAGCACGATCGCGACCGAATCGAGCGTCGGGTAGAAGGGCGGGATCACCTGGTCGCGGTCGGTCGCGAAGGTGATGTTCGACGGCATGTTGAGAATGATGCGGTCGCCGGCACGCGTCACCGAGACGCCGGTGCCCTGCAGCTGGGCGCGCAATTCCGATTCCTGCTGGTCCATGTAGTTGCCGACCAGGCCACCGCCGAGCGCGCCGATGCCGGCGCCGACGAGCGCGGCATCACGGCGTCCGGCAGCACTGCCGCCGACCAGGAGGCCGGTTGCGGCGCCGAGGCCCGCGCCGATCAGCGCGCCACCGGCCGTGTTCGACATCTTCTGTTCTCCCGTATAGGGATCGGTGGTCGTGCATCCGGAAAGATAGATGGCCGCGACAGCCAGGATGGCGCATTTCTTGATCATCGAATCAATGGTCCCCATTGTGCTAAAGGTGCTTCATACTATCGATTGCGGCAGGAAGATGAAGGGGCGCCGCGCTTTCCACACGGACGGGCAATAGACGACGCTTCGGCACTGCAGCATTTGCGCCTTGCTTTGCCACATTGCTGTCCAGAGCGCCCGCTAACCGAAGCTTCACAGGCTCGCGCTAGGTATCGCTGCCTGGGCGGGATCCAAGCGAGAGGAACGATATATGGCGATCGAGTTCGACGACACGCAGCGCAGTCTCAGCGATACGCTGACCGGCATGATCGCTTCGATCCGAGGCAATACGATCACGCTGCGCGAGCTGATGATCGAGATCGGCGAGCACGGTTTCCTGCTTCTCTGCGCGCTGCTGACGCTGCCGTTCCTGATCCCGGTGTCGATCCCCGGCGTCAGCACCGTGTTCGGCGCGGCGATAATTCTCATCTCGCTGGCGATCACCCTCAACCGCCTGCCCTGGCTGCCGCGGCGCATTCTCGACCGGCAGATCGAAACCGAAAAACTCGTGCCGACCTTGAAGAAGGGGGCGGCGCTCGTCGCGAAACTCGACCGCTATGTGCGCCCAAGGTTGCTTTTTTGACTGACGGCGCCGTGATGAACCGCTTCAACGGCCTGATGATCATGGCCGGCGGCGTACTCCTGTTGTTTCCGCTCGGGCTGATCCCGCTGTCGAACACGCTGCCGGGCATCGCCATCCTGCTCTTGTCACTCGGTATCATCCAGCGCGACGGACTGATGGTGACCGGCGGCTATCTCTTTCTCGTCGCGACCGCAATCTATTTCGCCGTGCTCGCCTATCTCGCCTTCGCCGCCGGCCAGGGTCTGTCTCAGTTCTTCGTTTCGTGAGCCGGCTTCCGGGCGGTCAGCCGGCGATCCCCTTCAGCACATTCGCGACGTTGAGGCCGATCTCCGGCACACCATAGCCGCCTTCCATGCAGACGACGACGGACAGGCCCGTCATTCGTAAGCGTTCGCCCATGCGCAAAAAATCCTCCGATTTCAGCTTGAAGAAGCTGATCGGATCGCGCTCGAACGTATCGACCCCGAGCGACAGGACGAGGGCTTCCGCGCCGAAACCGGCGATGCGTGCGAGGGCGTCGTCCATCGCCGCTACCCATGTCTCGAAGGTGGTGCCGCGCGGCAGCGGATAGTTCTTCGTCGAACCGAGCCCCTCTCCTGACCCCTCCTCGTCGGCAAAACCGAGGAAATGCGGAAACGCATCGACGGGATCACCGTGCAGCGAGGCGAAGAAAACGTCACCGCGCTCGTAGAAAATATCCTGCGTGCCGTTGCCGTGATGGAAATCGACGTCGAGGACGGCGACTTTTGTGGCGCCGCGGTCGCGCAGGCGCTGGGCGGCGCAGGCGGCGTTGTTGATGAAGGAGTAGCCGCCGAAGAGATCGATCGCCGCATGATGGCCGGGCGGCCGGCAGAGCGCGAAGGCGGCGCGGTTGCCGGCAGCGACACGATCGGCCGCCGAAATGGCGCAATCCATTGCGGCGCGCGCGGCGGCAAAGGTGCCCTCGGTGATCGCCGTCTCGGCGGCGAAGGCATAGTAGCCGAGCGCCCCGTCGATATCCTTCGGGGGATGCTGGCGCATGCGGCGGGCCGGAAAGCAGGCGGGGATCGCCTCGCCACGATAGCCGTCGGCCACCCAGCGCTGCCAGGCGGTCTCGATGAATGCGAGATAATCGGCCGAATGCAGCTTCAGCGCCGTCTCCATACCATGCCGTTCGGGCGCGACGATGTCGGCGAAGCCTGCTTCCTTGACCGCTGCAAGGATCCACTCGGCCCGGAACGGCGCCTCGAAGGGCGGCACGAGCTCGCCGCCATGGAGTTCGGTCTTGGCGTCTCTGAGCTTATGGTCTTCGGAGTAGTAGACGCGCATTGTGGTTGTCCTGATTCACGGTGGTCTTGGGGAGTCACTCTACTTCACGATTCGGTGAAGCGGAATTGCGGCTGGCGACTGCCTCTCATCCCGCTGACAGCGGGATGAGAGGCAAGCCATTCTTCCACTAAGCCGATAGATGCTTGTAGAGGAAAGTGGTCGCGCAATAGCGTCCGTCTGGCATCAGCGCGTAGTCGGGAACGACGCCGGCGCGCAGCCAGCCGAAGCGCTCGTAGATCGCCTCTGCCGGCTCGCCGGTCGCGGTGTCGAGCACCAGAACTCTCCGACCACGCTTCCGCGCCTCGGCTTCTGCCTTTTCCATCAGCCGGCGGGCGAGACCCAGGCCGCGCGCGTCCCGGTGCACCAGTAGCTTCTTGATATCGGCGCGATGCGGCTGGTTCGGCATCGTCGACACACCGAGCTGCACCGTCCCGACCGCCCGTCCATCGACCTCGGCGACGATGAGCACGGTCTCCGCACGGCCGACGGCAGCAGCGATTCCCTCCCAGAACGGCACGGCGTCTTGCGGTCCGAAGGGCTGCATGAAGCCGACCGAGGCGCCGCCTTCGACGCAGTCGGCGAGGACCTCCGCAAGCGCCGGCAGCGCGACCCGGGTTTCTTTTTCGGTAAGCACGCGGATGCGGATATCGCTCATGATCAAACCTTGGTGCGGCAGAGGATGACGGCGTAATGCGCCGGGTCGTCATAGGGATTGTGGAAGATGTGGGCCTCTTCGAGCCCCATGAACAGGCAGTCGCCGGCCTCGAGCACCTGCGGCCCGCTCTCCATTGTCAGTTCCAGCCGGCCGGAGAAAAGCCAGAGATGCTGGGTGATGCCGCGGTCGCCGGGCTGGCGCTCGAAGACGACGCGGGCGCCCGGCGGAAACTCGACCTCGACGATATCGACCGGCGAGCCGAGACCCTCCGGCGATACTGATCGGCGCAGATAGCCGCTTTCCGGATCGCGCCAGAGCCGCTGCTCCGCCCGGCGTGCCACCGGGGAGACGTTCGCCGCGGTTGAGGCAAAAAGCGCCGAGAGCGTCGTACCGAGCGCGCTGCAGAGTCTTGCCAGCAACTGCGCCGTCGGGCTTGCCTCGCCGCGCTCGATGCGCGAGATCATGGCGCGGCTAACCCCGGAGCGCGTCGCCAGTTCGTCGAGCGTGAGAGCCTGAATCGTGCGCAGCTCACGTACACGTTCGCCGATCGTCTGTTCAAGGGAGGTGATCGCCTGTTCCATTATTTGAGATTGCATTTCTCATATAGTGGAGTCAAGCCACTCACCATGCCACAAAAATAAATTTCTCGAATGCCGCTCCGGCGACAATGCGACGGGCGACGCCGCGCTAGTTTGCCTTGAGGAAAGCGGCGGAGGACCGGCATATGGAAAGGGACCGTTCGTCGCTTCTGTCGATTGCCAGCATCGTCACGTCGATGACGGCTGTCGCGATCGGCAACGGCATGATGCTCGCCTACGTCCCCTTCGTGCTGACGCGCTCCGCGGCACCGGACTGGGTTCCAGGCGCTGCGGTCACGGCAATCGCCTTCGGCGGCCTGATCGGCTGCGTGCTGGCGGGCCCGCTGATCCGCCGCGTCGGACATGCGCGGGCCTTCTCCTGCTCAATGGCACTGGTCATTCTCGCGGCCGTGCTGATCAGCCTCGGAGTCCATCCCATTCTCTGGATCTTCGCGCGCGCACTCTATGGAGCGGCCGCAAACACGAATTTCATCATCACCCAGAGCTGGCTGAACCACGCGAGCGACAACCATTGGCGCGGCAAGGCCATGGCGCTCTTCTACATGGCCTATGTGATCGGGCTTGGGGCCGGCGCCTGGCTGTTTGGGCGCATCCCGGTCGAAGGCAATTTCGCGCCGATCGTGACGATCTTCTTCACGGCGCTCGCCATCCTGCCAATCGGGCTGACGCGCCTGCCGACGCCGCCCGCACCCGGCAAGGTCAGCATCGACATCGCCATGGCCTGGCGCAACTCCCCGGTCGCCTTTATCGGCGTGCTTGCCTCCGGCGGACTCTCGATGCTGGTGCAGGGGTTCACGCCGATCTATGCCGCCGCCAACGCGATGACCCAGAAGGACGTGGCGACGCTGATGTTCATCATGCAGTTCGGATTGCTGGTCATCCAATATCCGATGGGCGCGCTTTCCGACCGCATCGACCGGCGCATCGTGCTGATCGCCACCTGCGCCCTGATCGTGGCGGCGGGCTTCGCGGCGCTCGTCGTCTCCGTCGATAGCCTTCCCCTGCTGTTGCTCGCCTTCGCGCTCTTCGCCGGCGCCGTCGAAACGGTCTACTCGATTGCCAATGCGCATGCCAACGATCGCACTGATCCGGCCGATTTCGTGCCGCTCGCCAGCACCATGCTCGTCGCCTGGTCGGCGGCGGCGACGCTGGTGCCGATGCTGGTGACCCTGCTGACGCCCGCCTTTGGGCCGCAGCTGTTTATCTACGCGACGATGACGGTGGCGGTCCTCTATGCGGCCTTCGTGCTGGTCCGCCTGCGGCTGCGTGAACGCGTGCCGCCGCAGCAATGCGAGACCTTCGAACTCAGAAGCGCGCAGGTGCCGAATGCGGGGGCGCTCGCCGAGGCCGAAGCGCCTTCGGAATAGCCGGATTTATAGTGAACGAAGCCTTCATTTCCCGCTTTGCGCCGCCTGATCGCACTGCTATATGCGGCCCATGAGCACACCATCTTCCAAGACGCCCCTGTCGCATATCCGCAACTTCTCGATCGTGGCCCATATCGACCACGGCAAATCGACGCTGGCCGATCGGCTGATCCAGTCGACCGGCGGTCTTGCCGAACGCGAGATGTCCGAGCAGGTGCTGGACAGCATGGACATTGAGCGCGAGCGCGGCATCACCATCAAGGCCCAGACCGTGCGGCTGCACTACAAGGCCAATGACGGCGACACCTATGTGCTGAACCTGATCGACACGCCCGGCCACGTCGACTTCGCCTACGAGGTTTCGCGCTCGCTGTCGGCCTGCGAGGGCTCGCTGCTCGTCGTCGACGCCAGCCAGGGCGTCGAAGCCCAGACTCTCGCCAATGTCTATCAGGCGATCGACAACAACCACGAGCTCGTCACCGTGCTCAACAAGATCGACCTCCCGGCGGCCGAGCCCGAGCGGATCAAGGAGCAGATCGAGGAGGTGATCGGCATCGACGCCTCCGACGCCGTGCTGATCTCAGCGAAGACCGGCCTCGGCATTCCGGACGTGCTCGAAGCGATCGTCCACAAGCTGCCGGCGCCGAAGAGCCTCGGCGGCGACGCCGCTCCGTTGAAGGCGCTGCTCGTCGACAGCTGGTACGACGCCTACCTCGGGGTCATGGTTCTGGTGCGCGTCATCGACGGAACCCTGAAAAAGGGCATGACCATCCGCATGATGGGAACGGATGCGAAATACCAGGTGGAGCGCGTCGGCGTGCTGACGCCGAAGATGGTTGCGATGGATTCGCTCGGCCCCGGCGAGATCGGCTTCATCACCGCCTCGATCAAGGAAGTGGCCGATACCCGCGTCGGCGATACAATCACCGAAGACAAGCGGCCGACGGCCAAGGCACTGCCGGGTTTCAAGCCGGCCCAGCCCGTCGTTTTCTGCGGTCTATTTCCCGTCGACGCCGCCGACTTCGAGGACCTGCGCTCCGCGATGGGCAAGTTGCGCCTTAACGATGCGTCTTTCTCGTTCGAAATGGAATCCTCCGCCGCGCTCGGCTTTGGCTTCCGCTGCGGCTTCCTCGGCCTTCTGCACCTTGAAATCATCCAGGAGCGGCTGGAGCGCGAATTCGATCTTGATCTGATCGCGACCGCGCCATCGGTCGTCTACAAGCTGTTCATGAACGATGGCTCAGAGCGTGAGCTTCACAACCCCGCCGACATGCCGGATGTCGTCAAGATCGCTGAAATCCACGAACCGTGGATTCGCGCGACGATCCTAACGCCCGATGATTATCTCGGCGGCATCCTGAAGCTCTGTCAGGATCGGCGCGGCATCCAAGTCGAACTCACCTATGTCGGCAGCCGAGCAATGCTGACCTACGACCTGCCGCTCAACGAAGTTGTTTTCGATTTCTATGACCGGCTGAAGTCGATTTCCAAGGGCTACGCCTCCTTCGACTACCAGATCACCGACCACCGGGAAGGCAACCTTGTGAAGATGTCTATCCTCGTCAACGGCGAGCCGGTAGACGCGCTGTCGATGATGGTGCACCGCATGGCGGCGGAAAAGCGCGGCCGCGAAATGTGCGAGAAGCTGAAAGAGCTGATCCCGAAGCATATGTTCAAGATCCCGATCCAGGCCGCCATCGGGGGCAATGTGATCGCGCGCGAAACCATCTCGGCACTGCGCAAGGACGTGACCGCCAAGTGTTACGGCGGCGACGCCACCCGCAAACGCAAGCTTCTGGAAAAGCAGAAGGCCGGCAAGAAGCGCATGCGCCAGTTCGGCAAGGTGGAGATCCCGCAGGAGGCGTTTATCGCCGCGCTGAAGATGGGCGACGAGTGATTGACACGGAATCGGTGCAGTTGGAACGTTCTCGCGGGAAAACGCGGGCAGCAGCCCGCTAAGGCCCCACAATCACCCGCGCTGGATTCCCCACCACCGTTGCGCCTGGAGCCACATCCCGCGTCACCACGGCGCCGGCGCCGACAATTGCGCCATCGCCGATCGCAACATCGGCCAAAATGATCGCCCCGCCGCCGATCCAGACGTCCTTGCCGATCGTCACGGGCCGGGCGATCTCGAGGCCGGCGCGGCGTAGCGCGACATCCTTGTGGTGCTCGGCGCAGTAGATTTGGACGCCCGGGCCCAGTATCGACCCACCGCCGATGACGACCGGGGCACTGTCGAGTATAGTGCAGCCGGCGTTGAGGAAGACGCCGGCGCCGAGCGTGATATTGACGCCGTAGGAGCAATGGAACGGCGCTTCGATGAAGACGTCCTGAGCGGCGGCCGCGAAGAGCGCCTCCAGCGCCGGGGCCATCCGGCCGCGCTCGTCCGGTGCCATCGTGTTGTGCTGGTGGACGGCATTGCGGGCGCGTTCGCGCATCGCATGGAGTTCCAAATCGAGGCAACGGTACCATTCGCCCGCCGCCATCTTTTCGCGCTCGCTTTTCATCACGACCGCGCCTGCCCCTTCCCCTTGGCGCGGGCCTCATTCAATCGCGCCAGACTCTCCTCCGGCCATTCCGCCTGAACGTCGTAGTAGGCGTCGAAGACCCTCGCCCCCGCCATCAGCGGCACCCAGCCGAGTTTCGAGCGCGTGTAGATATGGACGTCCGGCGCAAATGCCGACGGCCGGTCGAGCGTCGCGAGACGCAGGAAGGAGAGCCACTTGCGCCGGCCATAATCGCTCCAGAGCGCCGACTGGCAATCGGCGCAGCGATAGACGTCGTGCGGCCGGCCGCTGTCGGTTGAAAGCGACACTATTGCGGGCTCTCCCCGCAAGAGTACGACATTTTCCGCCTCGACGATGCCGTTGATCACGAAGGCGCTGCCAACCTGCCGCTGGCAATCGCGGCAATGGCAGCAATGCACGAACATCGGCGGCCGCCTCAGCCGATAGCGGACGCGACCGCAGAAGCAGCCGCCTTCGATCGCTTCACTCATGCGATCACCTCCTCAGTAACCCGAGATGACCACGGCTGACGCCGCCGTTCAAGGGCTGCCGAGGAGAAGAGGCGATACCGAAGACGCGGCCGGACCACTCCGGCCGCGTCTCGACGCAGTTCAGAACTGCTTGCCGACTTTGGCGTCGACCGACTGGCCGTTGGCACCGCGGATGGCGAAGAAGAAGGTGATCGCCGCCCAGAGGATCGACTTTTCGGCGCCGCCGAGGCCCTGACCCTGGACGATACCGTGGAAATAGACTGTGACGAGCAGAACGATGGTGGCGGCAAGGGCCGCGGGCCGGGTCAGGAAGCCGATGGCGATGAAGATGCCGCCGAAGAATTCGGTGGCGGAAAGCAGCGGCGACCAGAAGACGCCCGGATAGAAGCCGAGCCCCTCCACCATGCCGACGGCGCCGAAGGGGTCGAGGATCTTGCCGTAGCCATGAGTGACGAGCAGCGCACCGGCCAGGACGCGCAGCAGCGTTTCGGCGAAGGTGTCGAGCGGCAGGTAGATCTTTTCAAGCGCCGGCAGGATCGGGCGCGGGCGGCTGTTGGTTGCGGTGGTGTCGGTCATGGAATCCCTCTCGCAGTGTGTTCGCAATGCAAAAGTCTCTCGCCGCACATCCCTTCGAAAACAAGGACCTGGCGATAAAAACATGATTGTTCAAGTTGACATTTGTGTGAAAGCCGGTGATGGGCCGGTTGCTCCGGGCCGTTCGCGAAGCTATCTTCGCCGGACGAGCAAACAGGACATTTTGAAATGAGTGACAAGCCGCGCGTCACGATCCTCTACTGCACCCAGTGCAACTGGCTGCTGCGCGCCGGCTGGATGGCGCAGGAGCTGCTGTCGACCTTCGCCGACACGCTTGGCGAAGTGGCGCTCATCCCCGGCACCGGCGGCAATTTCGAGATCCGCGTCGATGGCGAGCTCGTCTGGGAACGCAAGCGCGATGGCGGCTTTCCGGGTCCGAAGGAATTGAAGCAGCGAATTCGTGATGTGATCGAGCCGGAGCGCGATCTCGGCCACGTCGACAGGACTTGAAGCCCTGCATTTCAGTGTCCTAGCCAGCGTCTTTGCCGCAGCCTTTCTTTCCGCGACCCTGCTTTTCGGCCTGTCGGAGGCGGCAGTGGTGGCCGCGGCCCTTTCGGCCGAAACGAGCCGGACCGCGCTGTTTTTTGCCGCGACCGGCGGCAATGTGCTCGGCGCCCTCGTCAATTTCGCACTCGGCCGCTTCGCAATCCGATTCGAAAACCGGCGCTGGTTTCCGGTCTCGCCGCAGGCGCGGCAAAAAGCCGAGGCGCTCTTCGGGCGCTACGGCCAGCCGGTGCTGCTTTTCTCCTGGCTACCGATCGTCGGCGATCCGCTGACGCTTGCCGCTGGACTGCTCCGGACGCCGCTCGCCGTGTTCCTCGCCTATGTGACCATCGGGAAGGCGGCGCGCTATGCCGCGCTGCTGTGGCTGACGCCCTCCTGACTCAGAGCCTCAGCTATGGGCGAAAATATCCGTCTCCTCCCAGCCGAGCAGGTCGAGCTTGGCGCGCGTCGGCAGGAAGGCGAAGCAGGCGTCGGCGTGTTCCATGCGGCCGTCGCGCAGCAGCCGTGCCGTCAGCTTGTCGCGCAGCGCATGCAGGTGAAGCACGTCCGAGGCGGCATATTCGAGCTGCGCCGGCGAGAGGATATCGGCGGCCCAATCGGAGGACTGCTGCTGCTTCGAAATATCGACGTCGAGCAGTTCCTTGAGGTTGTCCTTGAGGCCGTGGCGGTCCGTGTAGGTGCGGGTCAGCCGCGAGGCGATCTTGGTGCAGAAAACAGGCGTAGAGGTCACACCAAAGGTGTGGAACAGCACCGCGATGTCGAAGCGGCCGTAATGAAAAATCTTCTGACGCGCTGGGTCGGCAAGCATCGCCACGAGGTTCGGCGCCTCTTTCTGGCCGGCGGCGATACGGATCACGTCGGCGGTACCGTCGCCCGGCGAAAGCTGCACGACGCAGAGACGGTCGCGGCGGGGAACGAGGCCGAGCGTTTCCGTGTCGATGGCGATCGCGCCGCTATAGCGGGTCGCGTCGGCCGCGGAAATGTCACCTTCGTGGAACCGTATTGTATTCGCCATCGAGAATCCCCAGATCGTTGTTGCATGATTTCTTTAATCGGAATCGATTCAAGGACAAAATCATGCAGCGATTCAAACTGCTACGGCGGCCCTAGCGCGTCTAACACGCGCGGCGCTGTAGAGTGTAGCTGGCCTATAGCGCAAGTTTGTCGGCCGCGATACCGTGTCACCGCGTCGGCGTCTCGCCGCCGTCCTCCCGAAAGTTCACCGGCATGACTTCGTTCCGTTCCGCGCTGTCGCTTACCTTGGCCGCCCTGATGCTGAGCCTCTCCGCCAACACCGGCCTGGCGGACGAGGCGCGCCTCAACTTCGCGCAGAGCTTTCGAGACCTTCCCGGCGTGCGGCCGCTCAACCCGCTGCAAGATGGCGAGAGCACGGTCTGCGAGCAGGTCTTCATCGACCGCTATTCGCCCTTCGAGTCTTCCCATGGCCGGCCCCGCTACGACACCATCTACCGATGCCGCAAGGGCGACGGTCCGGTCTTCCAGAGCGGGCGGCTGCCGCCATCGCTCGAACGGCAGAAGCGGGGCCTGAACTATTGAGGAGGCTAGGCCGCGGAACTCTGTTCGAAGCGGCCGCTTTCCGCGATAAGGTTCGAGAACGCCGCGGCTGAATTTTGCCGACGAGGAATGGAGGAAAGACGATGCCTGAAACGAGCCGACCGCTCGTCATCAGCTCGCCGGCGCCGCGCACGCTCGAGCTGATCTTCAGTCGGGAAGCGCTGGACGCACTCCACGGGCGGTATCGCGTCGTCGAAGCCGACCCGGAGAACATCGCCGGGCTTGACGACGCAACGCTTGCCGAGGTCCGCTACATCATCGGCCAGCCGCCGCTGGATGAGCGGACGCTCGAGCGCATGCCGCGGCTGCGCGCCATTCTCAATGTCGAAAGCAATCTCCTCAACAACATGCCCTACGAGGTGCTTTTCCACCGCGGCATCCATGTGGTGACGACCGGCCAGGTCTTCGCCGAGCCGGTGGCCGAGCTGGGGCTTGCCATGGCGCTCAATCTCGCCCGCGGCATCGTCGATGCCGATCTCGCCTTCCGCGAGGGACGCGAGCTCTGGGGCGGCGAAGGCAACCAGACAGCGCGGCTTCTCTCCGGCTCGGAAGTCGGCATCGTCGGCTTCGGCGATCTGGGGAAGGCGCTGAACCGGGTGCTTTCCGGCTTTCGCGCCAGGATACGCGTCTACGATCCGTGGCTGCCCGGTTCCATTCTGCGCGACGCGGGGGTGGAGCCGGCATCGCTCGAGACGGTGCTTTCGAGCAGCGATTTCGTCTTTGTCGTCGCCGCAGTCACCAGCGAGAACGAAGGTTTTCTCGGTGCCGAGGCCTTGGCGAAAATGCGCCCCGGAGCGGCCCTCATCCTGCTCAGCCGCGCCGGCGTCGTCGATTTCGATGCGCTGATCGCTGCGGTCGAAGCCGGCCGGATCGTGGCAGCGAGCGACGTCTTCCCCGAGGAACCGCTGCCGCTCGGCCATCCGGTGGGCGGCTTGCCGGCTTCCTGCGGTCGGCGCACCGCGCCGGCGCGCTCGATTCGGCCTTCAAGAAGATGGGCGAGATGGTGCTCGAGGACATGGAACTGATGGACCGCGACCTGCCGCCAATGCGCTGCAAGCGGGCGGAACGGGAGACAGTGGCGCGGATGCGGTCGCGGCCGGTCAGCGTCAATTGACGCCGGCCTGCTGACGCGGCAATAAACGGCCCTATGCAAGGCAGCACGATAGCGGCAAGATCAATATAGCCAATCCGCATAGGGGCAGGGAAACATGCGCGGCTCAGAGAAGAAAAAGCGTCCCGAGACCTGGACGCTGCGGTCGCTGCTGAGCCTCGTCATGATCGCTGTCCTCGTTGTCGTTTCCGGCACCCTCGTGGGGCTGGATTACCGCCGCGCCCGCAACGCGGCGATCCAGAATGCCGAAGCCCATATGGGGGCTTTCGTCGACCGTCTCGTCGATCGGCTCGGCGCGCTTTCCGGAGATACATCGGCCCTCGTCAGCCTCGTCGCGTCCGTCGCCAATGCCTTTCTGCTGCCGCCGCCGCAGCGGATGAGCGACAAGGTGGCCATGCTGCGCGAAGGTATCATCCGCTCGCCCCATATCGATGGCGTCTATGTCGGCTATCCGGGAGGCGCCTTCTTCCATGTGGTCGATCTTCGCTCGGCAGCCTGGCGAATGGCGCTCGACGCGCCACGAGGGGCGACACTCGCGGTGCGTTCGATCGAGCGAGGCGACCAGGGAAAGCCCGTCGACCGGGTCCTTTTCCTCGATGCAAGCGGCCTGCAGTTCTCCGAACGCCGCGTGGCCCCGACCGGCTATGATCCGCGAATGCGCCCGTGGTACCGCGCCGCCGTCAACGGCAAGGCGCCGGTGGCGACCGGCCCTTACGAGACGGCGACGACCGGCAGGCTCGGCATGACGATTTCGCAGGCCCATCGCGGCAACCCGCGGATCGTCATCGGTGCCGACGTGGTGCTCGACACGATCACCGACTTCCTGTCCCGCGAACGGCTGACGGGCGACTCGGTGTCTCTCGTGCTCGACGCCGTCGGGAGGCCCATCATCCATTCCGACCCGACGGCGATGAACCGCATCCTCGCCACGAAGGATAACACCGCGCCGGTTGCGGTGCCCGAGCCCGATCCGCTCATCGAAAGCACTCGGCGCAACCCGCCAGCACCAGGCAAGGCGAGCTTTGTCGATGTCGGCGGCCGCACCTATCTGGTCATGGTGGCGCCGCTCGGATCGGCGCAGCTGCTGGCGGGGCACCGGGTGGTCGTCGCCGCGCCGCTCGACGAGTTGATGGCGGCCGCCAACGATGCGCTTGTCCAGAGCCTGGCAATCTCGGGTTCGGTGGTCGTGCTGGCCGTCCTGTTCTCGCTGGTGCTCGCGCATCTCATCACAAAGTCGCTCAACCAACTCACCGCCAGCGCCAACCGGCTGCAGGAGCTCGATTTCACCACGCCGATCGACGTGCCCTCGAATGTCACGGAAATCTCGACCCTCAACAGTGCGATGAACAAGGCGCGCGATGCCATCTTCACCTTCGCGCTCTATGTGCCGCGTGAACTGGTGCGCAAGGGCATCGAATCCGGTCAGTTCACCGGCCGCGCCGGCTGGCGCCAGGAGGTGACGGCGCTGTTTTCCGATATCTACGACTTCACCACCATCAGCGAGCACCACTCGCCGGAGGCGGTGGTCGCGATGCTGTCGGAATATTTCGACATCTTCAGCGAGGTGGTCGCCGCCCATGAGGGCACCATCATCCAGTTCCACGGCGACTCTGTCTTCGCCATGTGGAACGCACCGGTGTCCGACGCGCACCACGCCGAACACGCCTGTCGCTGCGCGCTCGCCGTCGAGGAACGCCTTGGCACCTTCAATGCGCAACAGAAGGAGAGAGGCCTGCCGGAATTTCGCACCCGGTTCGGCATCCATACCGGCACCGCGGTGGTCGGCAGCGTCGGCGCGAGGGAACGCCTGCAATACACCGCCATGGGCGACACGGTGAACGTCGCCTCGCGGCTCGAGGGCATGAACAAGGACTACGGCACCACGATTCTGGCGAGCGGCGCCGTGGTGGCGCAATGCAGCGACGCTATCGCCTTCCGTCCGCTCGGCTCCGCCCAGGCGAAAGGAAGAGCCAGCGCCTTGGAAATCTACGAAGTGCTGGCGGCCGCCGCGATCGCCGAACAGCAGGCTGGCGAGCAGACGGGCACGGCGGCATAGAGGCGAGCTCGGCCCGCGCCGATCACACGTCCAGAAAACGCAAAAAACCCGGAAAACCGGGCTTTTTATGCATTTCTTTAAAGGGAATGGTGCCCAGAAGAGGACTCGAACCTCCACGCCTCGCGGCACAGGTACCTGAAACCTGCGCGTCTACCAATTCCGCCATCTGGGCGACGGACCGGCATGTAAAAGGCCGGGGGCGAAGTGTCAACAGGCATTTTGAAGATTTCCCGCTTGGACGCGAAAAAGCGACCGGGAACAGCGCCGCTGCGTTGGCCCCGCCTCCCGCGATCGGCCCCGGCGTTGCAACGCCACAACGATAGGGCAAGAATTTCAGTGACATGAGCACCGCAGAGGCGCATGCTTCTTGTGACGACTGACGGGCGCGGAAATCCGGCGGCTGAGTAGGCGTACACGCGCCCCGACGTCATGCAATAATCAACGAAAACAAAGGTCTGTGGAGAAGGGATAAACCGGAAAGCACGTCTTTCGGAAAGTGAGGAGAAAATGACGGGATTTCGGAATTTCGTTATGAGCTGCGTGCTGGCGGCCGCCTCCATGGTTCCCCCTGTTGCGCCTGCCCAGGCCATGCCGCAGCCGGCGCTGGATATAGAGATCAAGGCACCTGCGGATGTCCAGAGCGCTACCCACCGTGGATACTATGGCCGGGGCTATTATCCGCGCTGGCGCGGTGGCTACTACGGCGGCCGGCGCGGATACTATCCCGGCTACGGGCACGGGTATCGCAGGGCCGGCATCAGCTTCTATTTCGGGCCGGGCGCCGGATACTACCCACGCCGCTACTACGGGAACCGGTATTATTACGGGACCCGCTATTACGGCCCGGGCTATTATCCGGGTTACTATCCGTACCGCTACTATCGCCCCAACTATTACGGCCATCGGTACTACCGACCTGGTTTCTATGGGGGCGTCGTCCGGGGTTGGTAAGGCTTCGCTTAAACGAGGCGCGGCGGCTTCCGCCGGGCCTCCTTGATTGCTGAAGCTGGGGCGAGGGTAGACTGCCTGCGTCCGGCGTTGCGGAAGCTCGGTCTATCGTTTTCTTACAATGCCGAGCCGCGCCATGACTTCCTTTGGAATGCCGTAGCGGCGCACCGCGTCACGGCTGTCGCGCAGGCCGCAGATTTCGCGCTGGATAAAGAAGGCCCAGACGGCGTCGGCCGCCTCGTCGAGAAGCCGTCGGCGCTCCTCCGGCTGGTCTTTTTCCCGATCGAAGCCGTTCAGGGCTGCAATCGCCTTTTCGACCTTGAGGCCGTGGCGCCCGAGCGCATCGGCACGCTCGGCCATGAGCTCGTATTCGAGCACGTTCACACCGCTTCCGGCATCGAAACGGCGCAGCGATTGCGGCGGACGGAATGTCATCGGCAGCTCCATCGAGGCTAGCTTCGACAGGATGGACTCGCAGCGGCCTTCCCGCAAGGTCGAAGCATCGAACATATGATCGGGTGCATGAGGCCCGCGGAGAACGCGCTCCCGTGTTGCTGCCGCGGCGGCCATGGTTAAGATTTCATAAACTTCTTCACCCTATTCTTAGTGATCATGCCCAAGTCCCATGCCGGCGGCCAGGCCGCGGCGGGCCCGGCCCATTGGCCGCTACGCGCATGAGGCGCCCTCCAGCAGCAAGGACGTTCGATGGCGAGCGCGGCTCCGCCGCCGCACGCAATTGGAGACGAGGATGCCGATACCGATTGGCACGATCAGGAACGCAAGCACCCCCGGCGACGATATCGTCCAGATCGTCCGACGCGCCTTGCCGCCTGCCGGTCAGCGCGCCGAGGCGATCCAGAAGCTGCTCGATATGCTTGGCCGTCACCTTTCCGGCAAGGAGGTTCTTCCCCGCGACGCGCTGGTGCGGCTCATCGAGGATCTTGCCCGCGTTCTCAAATTTCCGCCGCTGCCGCAGGAGACCGGCCGCGCCTTCCTTCGGCGTCTGGTCGAGGTCGTGGAGTCCCTGCCGCTCCCGCAACGTCTGGCGATCGAGAGGCAGCTTGGCGGCGGCGGCCTCGCGCGCCGCCTGGCGGCCCTGACGCAAAGCGGGCCATCGGCAGGGCCCGGAAACCCCACCACGCCCCTGCCCGCCGGCCAACCGGGAATCCGCAACCTGCCGCTGCAGCTGCCGGTGTCCCCGCACTTTGCTGCAGCCCAAACGCCCCTGTCAGGCGACCCGGCGCTGCTGCAGGCGATACTGAGGAAAACATTCGGCGCAGATGATGACGGAGCGTCCGCCGCGCTGCCCCTCGAAGACGCGCCGCAAGCGCCTGAGCCCGGCGAGACGGCGGAGCCGGCGCCCGACCGAGGATCGACCCCAACCGCACGGCACACGCCAACCCCGATCAGCAATGGCGATATTGCTGCGCCCACGGCGTCGGGCGGGACCGCAGAGGGCGTCGCGGCGGCGGAGGCGATGCCGCCGGCACCGGCGGACACTTCGGAGAGCGCCGCTGCTGCTCAGACCGGAGACGAGGCCTTGCCGCCACGATTCGAAGGCGGCGGAGCGGCCGGCCACCAACCGGAGGTCGCGGCGCCCGACGAAAGGCCAAACCGGACTTTTGGCGAAGCGGAAGCGGTCAGCAAGCAAGGCACTGCCGTGGAAGCCGACGCTTTCGAGGCGGACGGCACCTATGGGCCGACCGGTGCCAACGGGAACGACGCCCGGCAGCCGGCCGAGGCCCCGACTCCACCGGAGGCCCTCCCGGAGTCCCCGCTCGACGATGCCGCCGAGGCGCTGCTGGAAGGCAGCCTCGATCTGCCGGACATCGTGGCGGAGGAGCGCCAAGCGTTGGTGGCGAGGGCCGGCGAGCGAGAACCCGAGCCGACCCGGGCGCCGCCTGCTCCGCACGAGCGCCTGCCGGGCGGACCGCGTCCGGACAGTGCTCGCATGGGCACCGAGCCCATCGCCGAACCGATCGTGGCGGAAAAGACGGAGACGCCCTCCGGCGGCCCGCCATCCGCTCAACGGCAAGCGCCGGCCGGCGAGGAATTCGCCATGCAACAGGCCATCGCCCTCCTCGTTGAAAGCGGGCTGCCGGAGATCATTCCCTTCGCAATGGTGCCCTATTTACCGGCCCAAGAGGAAGCGGATGACGAGCACGACAGGTCCGGCGGTTACCCGCGCGGCGACGGCGGCACGGAGTCGGAGGACGGGGAAGAGCAGAAGGACGGGCAGGATCCCGAAAGCGACGGCGACAATGGGGCCGAACCGGAGGCGAGCGATGCCTATGACCTCTACAGAAAACTCGGCGACCTGGTCTGAGCGCTCTAACGGCACTCCTTGCTCCAGAGAACTCGGACATCTCCGCGACCTACCTCGCACGGGCGGATCTCCGCCCCGCCACGAAAAAGCCCGCGGAGATCGCTCTCCGCGGGCTCGTCATTTCAAGCCTGACAACGATTACTCGTTGCTCTGGCGGTTCTTCAGCGCTGCGCCCAGGATGTCGCCGAGCGATGCACCCGAGTCGGACGAGCCGAACTGAGCGACGGCTTCCTTCTCTTCCGCGATTTCCAGAGCCTTGATCGACAGCTGGATCTTGCGATCCTTCTTGGAGAAGTTGGTGACGCGGGCGTCGACAACCTGACCAACCGAGAAGCGCTCCGGACGCTGTTCGTCACGGTCACGCGACAGATCGGCGCGGCGGATGAACGCAGTGATGTCTTCGTGATTGACGAGCTTCACTTCGATACCGCCGTCGTTGACTGCGATGACTTCGGCCGAAACGACGGCGTTCTTGCGCAGTTCGCCGGAAGCGGCAGCTTCACCGACGGCATCCTTGCCGAGCTGCTTGATGCCGAGCGAGATGCGCTCCTTGTCGACGTCCACATCGAGAACGACAGCACGGACGACATCGCCCTTGTTGAATTCCTCGATGACCTGCTCGCCCGGACGGTTCCAGTCGAGGTCGGAGAGGTGGACCATGCCGTCGACATCGCCGTCGAGGCCGATGAACAGGCCGAATTCGGTCTTGTTCTTGACTTCGCCTTCGACCTCGGTGCCAGCCGGGTGGCTATGCGCGAATGCCTGCCACGGGTTCTCGAGCGTCTGCTTGAGGCCGAGCGAGATACGACGCTTGGTCGGATCGACTTCGAGAACGACCACGTCGACTTCCTGGCTGGTGGACAGGATCTTGCCGGGATGGACGTTCTTCTTGGTCCAGGACATTTCGGAGATGTGGATCAGGCCTTCGATGCCCGGCTCCAGCTCGACGAACGCACCGTAATCGGTGATGTTCGTAACCGTACCGGTGATCTTCTTGCCGACCGGATACTTCGCACCGATGCCATCCCACGGATCGGACTCGAGTTGCTTCATGCCGAGCGAGATACGGTGGGTTTCCTGGTTGATGCGGATGATCTGAACCTTGACCTGCTGGCCGATGCTCAGGATCTCCGACGGATGGTTGACGCGGCGCCATGCCATGTCGGTGACGTGCAGCAGACCGTCGATTCCGCCGAGGTCGACGAACGCACCGTAATCGGTGATGTTCTTGACGACGCCTTCGACAACCTGGCCTTCCTCAAGGTTCTGAACGATTTCAGAACGCTGCTCGGCGCGCGACTCTTCGAGAACCGTGCGGCGCGAAACCACGATGTTGCCGCGGCGCTTGTCCATCTTGAGGATTTCGAAGGGCTGCGGGTTGTGCATGAGCGGGGTTACGTCGCGGATCGGACGGATGTCGACCTGCGAACGCGGCAGGAAGGCTACGGCGCCGTCGAGATCGACGGTGAAGCCGCCCTTAACCTGGTTGAAGATGATGCCTTCGACGCGTTCGCCGGCTTCGAACTTCACTTCCAGGCGCATCCAGCTCTCTTCGCGGCGAGCCTTCTCGCGCGACAGAACCGCTTCGCCGAGCGCGTTTTCGATACGCTCGACATAGACTTCGACTTCGTCGCCGACCTTGAGCGAGCCGTCCTTGGCCTTGGCGCCGAATTCCTTCAGCGGAACGCGGCCTTCGACCTTCAGACCGACGTCGACGATGGCGACGTCCTTTTCGATGGCCGTGACGACGCCCTTGGCGACATAGCCTTCGGCGAGGTCCGTCTTGGCGAAGGACTCTTCGAGAAGTGCGGCAAAATCATCACGGGTGGGGGTAGTTGCAGACATATAATCTCCTGCTGCATCTCCTGCCGGAGACGCATATGCGCCGGGGGCTGGTGTTAAACGGGCCTGAACCCAGTCCGCCCCTACTGAAGGGCAATCCGGCGCATGGACGGAATTTCAGGCTTATCGAGGAAAGCGCGTCCGGCCGGGGCCGAAGCAGAGCCTTTCTTCAAATCTTTTCTTTCAGGACAGCGTCGATCAGCGTCTTCGCCGCCTGGAATGCCGCCTCTATACTCATTTCAGACGTGTCAAGCAAGTGCGCGTCGGCGGCCGGCCGAAGCGGGCTGTCGGCCCGGCCCATATCGCGCGCATCGCGCTTCTTCACGTCCTCGAAGATCGCCGCATAATCGGCCGTCCCGCCGCCGGAGATGATCTCGTCATAGCGCCGTTTCGCCCGCACCTCCGGCGAGGCCGTGACATAGAGCTTCACCGCCGCATCCGGGCAGACGACGGTGCCGATGTCGCGCCCGTCGAGCACGGTGCCCGGCTCCTTTTGCGAAAAACCCCGCTGCGCCTCGACCAGCGCCCGCCGCACCGCCGGCATGACGGCAATCTTGGAGGCCGCCTCGCCGATCACGTGCGCCGACAGCACGGAGCGATCGAGGCCGGCAAGCTCGACCTCGCGCGCCATCTTCTCCGCTACCGCCTCGTCGTCGAGCGGCAGCCCGGCATCGAGAAGCGCCTTGGCGGTGGCGCGGTAGGTGAGCCCGGTATCGAGATGGTGGAAGCCGTACTCCTCGGCGATCCGGCGCGAAAGCGTCCCCTTGCCGGCGGCTGCCGGCCCGTCGATGGCGATGGTGATCATACTTGGTCCTGCGATCTTTCCTGCGGGCCTGTTAGATCAAAATCGATGGAGAATCCACGATCATCCGATATTTTACGGTTCGCGGGCCAGTCCTGTAGTGTATGGGGTCGCCGACAGCCCTACCGCCGCGGGTAAAGCGCTGACGACCAGCGGCATCATCCAGAACGACATCCAACTTGCGTAGTGGGCAAACAGTGGGGGGAATTCTTCCATTCGGTTGAAGAACACCAACATTATTTTGCGTCAAATTCTTTAACTGCGGTTTTCAAACCATTCACAGGCTCATTTCGCAGCGCTTTGCCGTCCTTGTTCTTGGTGGAACCTAAATCACTCCTGTGAGTTTTGCCACAGAATGAAGAATAGGGAGAAATTAAATGGCTGATAGAGGACCAACAGTAGTGAATACTGGTAGCGGTGGCGCCTGGGCCGTCGCTATAGTTTTAGTTCTGCTTGTCGTCGGCGCCTTGTTCCTCTTTGGTGGCGATCTGTTCGACGGCGCTGGTGGCGGCGGTGACACCGATGTGAATGTCAACGCCCCGACCATCGAAACGCCGGCTGGCGGACAGGGAACGCAACAGGCGCCCGAAGGCGGGCAAACCACACAACCCGCTCCCACAGAAGGACAGGGCACGCAGCAGGCCCCATCGGGCGGCACGCAGTAACGAATGAGCCGTCGCTCTCGGGCGACGGCTCGGAGCCCTTTGCTTCTTCCATTAAATGCCCGAGATGAAGGCGAAAGGAGCCAGATTAGGCCGCCGATCCCATGCGATCTCGCCTTTGCAAAGATTCGGCTCCGCGCGACCGCTGTCCGATTAAGTTGGTCACTCGATCTTCGCGCCGAGCCCGGTCATCAGATCCATGAACTCCGGGAAGCTGGTGGCGATCATCGACGCGTCGTCGACCGTTACGGGATGCTCGGAGGCCAGCCCCATGACGAGGAAGCTCATGGCGATGCGGTGGTCGAGATGGGTTTTCACCTGGCCACCGGCAGCATTGCCGAGGCCCTTGCCGCCCGGGCGGCCGCGCACGACGAGCGAGGCTTCGCCCTCGTCGCAATCGACGCCGTTGAGCTTCAGTCCGTCGGCGACGGCCGAAAGGCGGTCCGATTCCTTGACACGCAACTCGTCGAGCCCGTTCATCACGGTTGCGCCTTCGGCAAAGGCAGCGGCGACGGCCAGCACCGGATATTCGTCGATCATCGACGGGGCGCGCTCCTCCGGCACGGTGACGCCCTTGAGCTCCGAGTAGCGGACGCGGAGATCGGCGACGTCCTCGCCGCCGGCGAGGCGCTCGTTCATGAGGTCGATATCGGCGCCCATTTCCTGCAGCGTCAGGATCAGGCCGGTGCGGGTCGGGTTCATCAGCACGTTCAAGATGGTGATCTCCGAGCCCGGAACGATCAGCGCCGCTACCAGCGGGAAGGCGGTGGAGGACGGATCGCCCGGCACGTCGATCACCTGGCCGGTGAGCTTGCCGCGACCTTCGAGGCGGATGGTGCGCACGTCTTGCGGATCGGTCTCCACCGTCAGGTTGGCGCCGAAACCCTGCAGCATCTTTTCGGTATGATCGCGGGTCAACACCGGCTCGATGACGGTGGTGATGCCGGGCGTGTTGAGGCCGGCGAGCAGCACGGCGGATTTCACCTGGGCAGAGGCCATCGGCACGCGATAGGTGATCGGGTTAGGCGTCTTCGGCCCGCGCAGCGTCACCGGCAGACGGTCGCCGTCGGCCGACTTCACCTGGACGCCCATTTCGCGCAGCGGATCGAGCACGCGGCCCATCGGGCGCTTGGTCAGCGAGGCGTCGCCGATGAAGGTGGAATCAAAGTCATAGACGCCGACCAGACCCATAGTCAGCCGGCAGCCGGTGCCGGCATTGCCGAAATCGAGCGGCGCTTCCGGCGCCAGCAGGGCGCCATTGCCGACGCCGTTGATGATCCAGGTGTCGCCCTCCTTGCGGATCTTGGCGCCCATCGCCTGCATGGCCTTGCCGGTATTGATGACGTCCTCGCCCTCGAGCAGGCCGGTGATGCGCGTCTCGCCGGCTGCAAGCCCGCCGAACATGAAGGAGCGATGCGAGATCGACTTGTCGCCCGGAATGCGGACCGTGCCCTTGAGATCGGCAGACTTCTTTGCGGTGGCGGGCCGCGGGCTCAGGCCATGGGACATGATGTTTTACCTCTGACAATCCGGCTCGGCGGCGGCCAAGGATCAAGCGCTGCTTGGGGGTTGAACGAGGACCGCCGGTGTTGCGGGCTCCCTAACATAAAGAGCAAAAGGGGTCATCCTCCCCCACGAAGAAAATGCGCCCCGCCCTGCAGCAAAGTTTGCCGCGGAAGTTTGTCTTTGACAGACGACACCAAGACGATTATGGGGACCGGCTAATCATCATCAGCTTGATACCTTCCACCCGCCGGCCTACCGGCAAGAGCCGGCTCGCCCGGCCATTCAAGAGGCTTTGACTGTGGCAAAACCGGAACTTGGAACAAAGCGCATCGACCCGGAAACGGGGCGCAAATTCTACGATCTGAACCGTGACCCGATCGTCTCCCCCTATACCGGCAAGTCTTATCCGCTGTCCTTCTTCGAGGAGACCTCGGTCGCCAAGGTGCTCGAGAAGGAGGAGGAGGAAGACGTCACGGAAGTCGATGCAGAGAACACCGAAGTCGAACTCGTTTCGCTCGAGGATGCCGACGAGGAGACATCGGGCGGCGACGAACTGCCGGATCTCGGCGATGACGAAGTCGAGATCGACGGCGACGACGACGACACCTTCCTCGAGGCCGATGACGAAGACGATGACGACGACATGAGCGACCTCATCGGCGTCTCGGACGAAGACGAAGACGTCTAAGAGCCTCAAAAGACGGATAAAAGCCGCTCCGGCCGCTCGACTATACGGCGGCCGGGCGGACAGCCGAAAGAAAAGATAAAATCGCACCGGCCTTCAATTTTCGGCTTGCCATCTGCCAAAAGCAGAAGTAATAAGCCGCCACTCGCCGGGCACAAATCCCGACGGTTCCCGGAACCGGCACTGCCGGACCCTTGATGGGGCTATAGCTCAGCTGGGAGAGCGCTTGCATGGCATGCAAGAGGTCAGCGGTTCGATCCCGCTTAGCTCCACCAAATCCCTCGTATTTTCGGTTTGATGGAGCATCGGAAGCCCCGATCTTTGCGTCGCGACACCTGTCACTGACGATCGAGTTCACAAAATCTTAACCAGGCGAGCTGAAGAGCAATCTGCATGTTCGTCATCTCGAAAATCTTCTGGCTCGTCGCCCAGCCGATGTCCCTCGCCTTCCTGAGCCTGCTCGTCGGCGTGCTGATGATGCTCGCCCGCTTGCGACGCAGCGGCGGCATTCTCGCCTCGCTTGGCCTCGCGGTGCTGTTCCTCAGCCTCTTCACCACCGCCGGCCCCTATTTCCTGCAGATCCTCGAGGACCGCTTTCCCCGCCCATCGCCGCCTCCCTCGGAGCTTTCCTGCATCATCGTACTGGGCGGTGCCTTCGAGAATGTGGTGATCGCAAGCCGCGGTGGCATGGAGTTCAACCAGGCGGCGGATCGCTTCGTCGAGACGGTCCGCCTCGCCAAGGCTTATCCTTCGGCGCGCATCCTTGTTTCGGGCGGCGACGGCTCCTTGAGCGGTGCCTATGAGGGCGATGCGCTTGCCTCGCAAGGCTTCTTCGAGGCGTTCGGGATCGCCGCCGATCGGGTGATCCGCGAGGAAGCCTCGCGCACGACGTTCGAGAACGCGCGCTACACGAAGGATCTGCTCGCGGCCAACCGGCTCGAACGATGCGCGCTGGTCACCTCGGCCTACCACATGCCGCGTTCGGTCGGCCTCTTCCGCTCGAACGGCCTTGAGGTCGTTCCCTGGGCGGCGGACTACCGGACGGATGGCAAGGTGCGGCTCGGCTTCGATTTCACCCAGCCCTCGCTCAACGCGCAACTGGCGACGACCGCCGCCAAGGAATGGACCGGGCTTGCTGCCTATTATCTCCTCGGCCGGACGCAAACGCTGCTGCCGCAATAGGCCGTCACGGGACACCGTGGCCCCTCATCCGGCCTGCCGGCCGCTTCTCCCCGCCCCCCGGGGCGAAGTGGACTAGCAGCGGGCCCCAGTCCCCTCTCCCCGTTTTGGAGAGGGCTAGGGTGAGGCTCAAGCACCGAGTGTGGCACTGAATGACAGAGCAGCCCGCTGACTTATTTTCGGCGCTACGCTAATGATCTCGGAAAGAGTCGATCCCGGATCAACGCAGTCGCAAGCGGAGCCTTCATGCCGATCCTCGAAATCCTCGACTATGCCGGTGTCGCCGTCTTTGCCGCGACCGGCGCGCTTTCGGCCTCGCGCAAGCAGCTCGACATCATCGGCTACCTGTTCCTGGCATCCGTCACCGGCATCGGCGGCGGTACCATGCGCGACGTGATCCTCGGCGCGACCCCGGTTTTCTGGGTGCTCAACCCGGCCTATCTGATCGTTTGCGCTTGCGCCGGGCTGCTGGTGTTCCTGACCTCGCACCGTTTCGAGTCGCGCTACCGGATGCTCGTCTGGCTCGATGCGGTCGGGCTTTCGGCCTATTGCGTGATGGGCGCGGCTAAGGGGCTGGCGGCGACCGGCTCGCCGACTGTCGCGATAGTGACGGGCATGCTTACAGCGACCTTCGGCGGCATCCTGCGCGATCTCTTGGCCGGCGAGCCGTCGGTGCTGCTGCGGCCGGAAATCTACGTCACCGCGGCGCTTGTCGGCGCCAGCGCCTTCGTGCTGGCGACGCTCGCCGGCCTGCCACTTGCTGCGAGCTCGGCGCTTGGTGTCGCCGCTGCCTTTGCGGTGCGCGGCGGGGCGATTCGATACGGCTGGACGCTGCCGACCGGCAAGGCCGGGCCGGGCCGGGATCCGGACGAGGTGATGTAATTATTTAGTGTTTCCAGCGTCCTTTGTGCGTCTGAACAGACGCACGGCGCTGCAGTTAGCGCTGCGTCTTGCGGCGCAGCCGGACCACGACGTCGACATGGGAGATCTCCATGCCTTCCGGCGGCTCCGGGAGATTGCCGATCTGGATGTTGCTCACCGGAATATCGAGGACCTCGTTCTGGCCCTCGATGAAGAAATGATGGTGATCCGAGACATTCGTGTCGAAATAGGTCTTGGCGCTCTCGACGGCGAGAACGCGGATCATGCCGGCTTCGGTGAACTGATGCAGCGTGTTGTAGACCGTCGCGAGCGACACCGGGACACCGGCCTCGACCGCTTCCTCGTGCAATTCCTCGACCGTCAGATGGCGGTCGCCCTTGGCGAAAATCAGATCGGCGAGCGCCATCCGCTGCCGGGTCGGGCGCAGTCCCGAATTGCGCAGCCTCTCCTGCGAAGACATTTCCGTTGCTTTCGTCATGCGCAGCCGTTCCGATATTCCTGCCAAGTTTATGGAGTATCAGCTTGCGATATAACTTCTGGCGCCGCGGCTTTCAATAGATTCCGGCCCGGGAAGCGGCCGCAAAGGCCTGAAAATCCGTCTAAAGCGGGGGAAGGCTGGCATTTAACTCTGGTCGAGGCCACATACATACTGTAAGCGACGGCGGAACGCCATCGCCATGGGGAGCGGCGCGAGGAAAGACTGACGGACAGCTTTTTCCGCCCGGATGTCGCCCTACTTGGAAGAACGTGAGAAACTGAAACCGGCAGCCCTCAGGACGGGCTGCGCTTCAATTCCGGCCGAACTTGCTCTAAAGCAGGTCGGAGAACACTTGAGAACTCGGGGAAGCAACCATTCATGACCACCAGGCAATCCAGCTTCAGCTATGAGGAAATCCTGACCTGCGGCCGAGGCGAAATGTTTGGCCCCGGCAATGCGCAGCTGCCGCTGCCGCCGATGCTGATGTTCAACCGCATCACCGAGATTTCGGAAACCGGCGGCCCCCACGACAAAGGCTATGTGCGCGCCGAGTTCGACATCACCCCGGACCTCTGGTTCTTCCCGTGCCACTTCATGGGCGATCCGGTGATGCCGGGCTGCCTCGGCCTCGACGCCATGTGGCAATTGACCGGCTTCTTCCTCGGCTGGCTCGGCGAGCCCGGCAAGGGTCGCGCCCTTTCGACCGGCGAGGTCAAGTTCACGGGCATGGTGACGCCGAAGACCAAGCTGGTCGAATACGGCATCGACTTCAAGCGGGTGATGCGCGGCCGGCTGGTCCTCGGCATTGCCGACGGCTGGATGAAGTCCGACGGCGAAACGATCTACAAGGCTACCGACCTCAGGGTCGGCCTTTTCCAGGAAAAGGCCGATTGAACTGTGGGGTCTTCGCCCCGCACGGATCCAAACTAACAAAAGGTCATCTACCATGAGACGGGTTGTTGTAACGGGCCTCGGCATCGTTTCCTCGATCGGTAACAATGCCGACGAAGTCACCGCGTCGTTGCGCGAAACAAAATCGGGCATTACATTTTCCCCGGATTTCGCCGAGCATGGCTTCAAGTGCCAGGTCTGGGGCCAGCCGACACTCGACCCGACTGACCTCGTCGACAGGCGCGCCATGCGCTTCCTGTCGCAGGCCGGCGCCTGGAATCATGTGGCGATGAAGCAGGCGATCGCCGATGCCGGCCTCGAAGCCGTCGACATCACCAACGAGCGCACCGGCATCATCATGGGCTCCGGCGGCGCCTCGACGCGTACGATCTACGAGGCCGCCGAAATCACCCGCAAGAACAACAGCCCCAAGCGCATCGGTCCCTTCGCGGTGCCGAAGGCAATGTCCTCGACGGCGTCCGCAACGCTTGCCACCTGGTTCCAGATCCACGGCGTCAACTATTCGATCTCGTCGGCCTGCTCGACCTCGGCGCATTGCATCGGCAATGCCGCGGAAATGATCCAATGGGGCAAGCAGGACGTGATGTTCGCCGGCGGTCACGAGGACCTCGATTGGACGATGTCGAACCTCTTCGACGCCATGGGCGCCATGTCCTCCAAGTATAACGACACGCCGTCCTCCGCCTCGCGCGCCTATGACGTCGACCGCGACGGCTTCGTGATCGCCGGCGGCGCCGGCGTCCTCGTGCTCGAGGAACTGGAGCGCGCCAAGGCCCGTGGCGCCAAGATCTACGCCGAGATCGTCGGCTATGGCGCGACCTCCGACGGCTACGACATGGTCGCCCCCTCCGGCGAAGGCGCGGTCCGCTGCATGCGCCAGGCGCTCTCCACGGTGAAGGGCGATGTCGACTACATCAACACGCACGGAACCTCGACGCCGGTCGGCGACCAGAAGGAAATCGGCGCCATCCGCGAGGTCTTCGGCGAGAAGATGCCGCATATCCAGTCGACCAAGTCGCTGACCGGCCATTCGCTGGGCGCGGCCGGCGTGCAGGAATCGATCTACGGCCTTCTGATGATGCAAGAAGGCTTCATCGGCGAAAGCGCCCATATCGACACGCTCGATCCCGAATTCGAAGGCGTGCCGATCGTCCGAAAGCGCATCGACAACGCCAAAATCGACACGGTTCTCTCGAACTCCTTCGGCTTTGGCGGCACCAACGCGACGCTCGTCTTCCAGCGCTATAACGGATAACAAGATGAACGGATTGATGAACGGGAAGCGCGGCCTCATCATGGGTGTGGCCAACAACCATTCCATTGCTTGGGGGATCTCAAAGGCACTCGCGAGCCAAGGCGCTGAACTCGCCTTCACCTATCAGGGCGAGGCGCTCGGCAAGCGCGTCAAGCCGCTTGCCGCAGAGGTGAATTCCGACTTCCTGCTGCCCTGCGACGTCGAAGACATCGCCTCCGTCGATGCCGTCATCGACGCGATCAAGGAGCACTGGGGTAAGCTCGATTTCATCGTCCATGCCATCGGCTTTTCCGACAAGAGCGAACTCAAGGGACTCTATGCGGACACGACGCGGGAGAATTTCAGCCGCACCATGGTGATCTCCTGCTTCTCCTTCACCGAGATCGCCAAGCGGGCCGCCGGCCTCATGAGCGATGGCGGCACGATGCTGACGCTGACCTATGGCGGCTCTATGCGGGTGATGCCGAACTACAATGTCATGGGCGTGGCCAAGGCGGCGCTCGAGGCGTCGGTGCGCTATCTCGCAGCCGACTACGGCACGCGCGGCATCCGCGTCAACGCCATCTCCGCCGGGCCGATCCGGACGCTCGCCGGCGCCGGCATCTCGGATGCGCGCGCCATGCTCTCCTGGCAGCAGAAGAACTCGCCGCTCCGCCGCACGGTGACGATCGAGGATGTCGGCAACTCGGCTCTCTACCTGCTATCCGATCTTTCCCGCGGCGTCACCGGCGAGATCCACTATGTGGATTCCGGCTACAACATCACCTCCATGCCAGCGCTCGATACGCTCAGAAGCGCAGACGCCGAATAGGCGCGGCCGGTCAAGACTCCAGCACGGTGCGTTCCTTCGGAGCACCGTTGTTATCCATGAAGCGCTTCCATACTCAGCGTCGTGCGCCTTTTCCGGCGCGCAAAAGGCGCTGTAGCACTTTGAAGTCCGATTATCCCGCCCAGGCCCAGGCCAGCACCAAGGCGATCGCTACAACCGCGGCGGCATACGGCGCCACACCGAGGCGCTCGCGCCGTAGCCGGGCGCTGTGTGTCGGGATGCGGTAGGAGCGCTGGAGGAAGGACATCGGCACCTCTGACGTGGCGCCATGTCCTTCGGCGCTCTTGATTTCCCGGGCAATCAGCTCCGCGACATCCTCCATAAAGGGCGCCCGGGCAGGTCCAAATCCCATGGCTTGCTCCCCAAGGAGAAACGATGGTCTTCGGCGACGCGCATCCATCCGGACGCGCAAAGGCGGCCGTGACCTACAGCGCCGTGCGTCTATTCAGACGCACAAAATAGCACTTTGAATGGCTGAATGTTTTTATCCTTAAGTCGAATACGATTTAAGGAAACATGCAGTAGCCCGATGATTTTATCCCTAAATTGCTGCCGATTTAAGGAACTATCCTGATCTGAAGACGCGCGTTACCGCTTCGCCCACAGCACCTTGAAGCGCGCATTGCGGCAGGTCTCGCCATACTCCTTGGCGTTCTCTGCCAAAACCTGCTCGTAGGGCAGGCCGCGATTTGCGACGAGCATGAGCCTGCCGCCCTGCTTCAGCGCCTTCAGGGCCGCCTTGATGATCGCCGACCCGATCGCCGGCTCAGCGGCATGCCCCTCGTGGAAGGGCGGATTCATGACGATCAGGTCGTATTTGTCGCGGGTATCCTCGCTCGTCAGGTCATGCCAAAAGAACCGGGCCGGCGTCGTGGGTGCGTTCGCCTTCATGTTGCGGCGCGCCGCGTCCAGTGCATCATGATCGGCCTCGAACAGATCGATTCCCTTGAGCCCGGGTGATGCCTGCGCCAGCATCACCGAGAGATAACCCCAGCCGGCGCCGAAGTCGGCCGCATGGCCGGTGAAGTCCTTCGGCAGGCGCGAGGCGAGAAGTTCCGAGCCGGCGTCGACGCGATCATGCGAAAACATGCCTGGTGCTGCCTCGAAGAGGCCGTCCACCCGCACCGGAACCTTGGCGAGTTTGTGAACGGCATCGGCCACATCCTCCGGCCGGGTGAACCAGAAGGCGACGCCGTGGTACTTCGGCAGATGGTCGCCGTTCCATTCGAATTTGTCGATGCGCTTCCTCAGAGACTGGATGCCGTCTTCCTTGCTGCCGGCAACGACGATGAGGGCGCCTTCGCGTGTGCGCTTCAGCGCCTCGGCGATTCGATCCTCGTTCTCGCCCTTGTGTTTGCCGCAGAGCACCAGAGCGACGTCATAGTCCTCGCCCGCAACGACAGGGCTCACATCGGCCCGCATCGCCTCCAGGGTGCGATAGAGCGGCCGCAGGGGCTGCACGGCGGAAATCGGTGCCACGAAGCCCTCGGGCAGCCGGTAGCCCGCCTCGGCACCGAGAAAGAGTACACGCTCGCCTTCTCCAGGCGGATCGATGATACCGGTTTCGAACGGGTGGAACAGGGTTTTCAGCGCGTCGCGGCTCATGGGTCGTTTCCATTTTTCTACAAGAAAAGGGCGCGGAGCCATCCGCTCCGCGCCCCTTTTCAACTGGCTGAAGCCGGCTTATTCGGCCGCTTCGCCGCCGTCCTTCTTATCGGACTTTTCGGCGACGACCTCCTTGCCGGTCGCCTGGTCGACGACCTTCATGGAGAGGCGGACCTTGCCGCGCTCGTCGAAGCCCATCAGCTTGACCCAGACCTTGTCGCCTTCCTTGACGACGTCGGTGGTCTTGGCGACGCGCTCGGAGGCGAGCTGCGAAATGTGGACGAGGCCGTCGCGGGCGCCGAAGAAATTGACGAAGGCGCCGAAATCGGCGGTCTTGACGACCGTGCCTTCGTAGATCTGGCCGACTTCCGGCTCAGCGACGATCGAGTGGATCCACTTGCGGGCGGCTTCGATCTCCTTGCCGGACGAGGACGCGATCTTGACGGTGCCGTCGTCTTCGATGTTGATCTTGGCGCCGGTCTTCTCGACGATTTCGCGGATGACCTTGCCGCCTGAGCCGATGACTTCGCGGATCTTGTCGACCGGAATGTTCATGACCTCGATGCGCGGCGCAAACTCGCCGAGCTGGCCGCGGCTCTCGGAGATGGCCTTGGCCATTTCGCCGAGGATGTGCAGGCGGCCGCCCTTGGCCTGGTTGAGCGCAACACCCATGATCTCTTCGGTGATGCCCTCGATCTTGATGTCCATCTGCAGCGAGGTGATGCCGGCTTCGGTACCGGCAACCTTGAAGTCCATGTCGCCGAGATGATCTTCGTCACCGAGGATGTCGGAGAGGACGGCGAAGCGGTCCTCTTCCTTGATGAGACCCATGGCGATACCGGCGACCGGCTTGGCGAGCGGAACGCCCGCATCCATCAGCGCCAGCGAGGTGCCGCAGACCGTCGCCATCGACGACGAGCCGTTGGATTCGGTGATCTCGGAAACGACGCGCAGCGTGTAGGGGAACTGCTCGGCTTCCGGCAGCATCGGGCGGATAGCGCGCCAGGCGAGCTTGCCGTGACCGATTTCGCGGCGGCCCGGGGAGCCCATGCGACCGGTTTCACCGACCGAGAAGGGCGGGAAGTTGTAGTGCAGCATGAAGCGTTCTTTGTACATGCCGGTCAGGCTGTCGACATACTGTTCGTCTTCGCCGGTGCCGAGCGTGGCAACGACGATCGCCTGGGTTTCACCGCGGGTGAAGAGCGCCGAGCCGTGGGTACGCGGCAGAAGACCGACTTCCGAGACGATCGGACGTACGGTTTCGAGATCGCGGCCGTCGATGCGGCTCTTGGTGTCGAGGATGTTCCAGCGAACGATCTTGGCCTGCAGGTGCTTGAAGACAGAGGCGATTTCCTCGGCCGAATGGGCCGGGTTCTCGATGCCTTCCGGCAGAAAATGTTCCTTGACCTTCGCCTTGACGGCGTCGACGGCGGCGTAGCGGGCAGCCTTCTCGGTGATCTTGTAGGCGTTGCGCAGCTCGTCTTCGGCGATCGACAGCATGGCATTTTCAAGAGCGGAGTGGTCTTCCGGATCGAACTCGCGCGG
Source organism: Sinorhizobium fredii USDA 257 (assembly GCF_000265205.3). Lineage (NCBI taxonomy): Bacteria > Pseudomonadati > Pseudomonadota > Alphaproteobacteria > Hyphomicrobiales > Rhizobiaceae > Ensifer > Ensifer fredii. Next base: position 6,346,906 of record NC_018000.1, on the reverse strand, counting down.
CTCCTTGGCGGCAACTTCGGCGAGCTTGATGATCGCGTCGATCACCGGCTGGAAGCCCTTCTGGCCGAAAACGACGGCGCCGAGCATGACGTCTTCCGGCAACTCCTTGGCCTCGGATTCGACCATCAGCACGGCTTCCTGCGTGCCGGCGACGACGAGATCCAGCGAGGATTCTTCCATTTCGTCGAGGTGCGGGTTGAGCACGTATTCGCCGTTGATGTAGCCGACGCGGGCTCCGCCGATCGGGCCCATGAAGGGAATGCCGGAGAGGGTCAGCGCCGCGGAGGCTGCGACCATCGAGACGACGTCCGGGTTGTTTTCCAGGTCATGCTGCATGACCGTGATGATCACCTGGGTGTCGTTCTTGTAGCCCTCGGGGAAGAGCGGGCGGATCGGCCGGTCGATCAGGCGCGAGACGAGCGTCTCGTTCTCGCTTGGGCGGCCTTCACGCTTGAAATAGCCGCCGGGGATCTTGCCGGCGGCATAGGTCTTTTCCTGATAGTTGACGGTCAGCGGGAAGAAATCCTGACCGGGCTTCGGTGCCTTGGCGGAAACCACCGTGGCGAGCACGACGGTTTCGCCGTAAGTGGCGAGAACGGCGCCGTCGGCTTGACGGGCGATCTTGCCGGTTTCGAGCTTGAGCGGACGCCCAGCCCATTCGATTTCTACCTTGTGGGTCTCGAACATGTTCTGTCCTTCGTGTGCGGGAGATCGTCCGCGGCTGTTGCAGCGCAGGCGATCCTGTTGCCGCTTGGTGTGGCGCATCACGGGCAAGACAACGGGAGGCTTCTAACCGAACCGGCCGCTCGCCACTTTGCCGCGCTGCCGCATGGAAGCGCTTCGGCGAGCAGGCGCCGAAGCATCCTGCAATCCTGCCCCATGACGGGCCATCGGTTGATCCGCGATACCGGCCCATCCGGTTCGCTGGACATTCTCTCCCTAATGCTGCGCCCTCGGCGCCCGTGGAGAGTCAATTCGGTGGGCGCTTCAGCGCCCAAAAAAATCCGGCGGATCGCCAAGCGACCCGCCGGACAGTCGATTAGCGACGGATGCCGAGGGCACCGATCAGCTTGCTGTAGCGCGCTTCGTCTTTCTTCTTCAGATAGTCGAGGAGCGAACGGCGGCTGGAAACCATCGCGAGAAGACCACGGCGGGAATGGTTGTCCTTCTTGTGGTCCTTGAAGTGTTCGGTCAGGTTGTTGATCCGTTCCGTCAGGAGTGCAACCTGGACTTCCGGAGAACCGGTGTCGCCTTCGATGGTTGCAAATTCCTTGATAAGCTGAGCCTTGCGCTCTGCAGTGATCGACATCGGTTGATCCTTTCGTTTCGAGGATTTTAGGGTCGCCGGCAGCCGGGATGTCGTCCAGCCGCGGCCGTTCACACGAAGAGGCGGTGCCTTTCGCTGGCGTGCCTATAACCGAAACGGACGCAAAAGGAAAGGGCGATCGAGCTGGCCACGGATCGCCCCGTCGCGCCCCGACCGCTCGTCACGGCAGGTACCGCAAATCATCGACGCCGGCGGGCGTCGGTCAATCGCCCGCGCCGCTTCGAGCCTCGCCGCCACGTGGAATGCGGATGTGCCACTCGATACCGTCAGCGTGCATCGTTCTGTCGAGTTCGGCGCGCAAGGCCATGCCGAGCATGCGCTCGATCACCACCGATCCGAAGCCTCTCCGGGGCGCCTGAGCCAGCTCGACGAGATCCGCACCCGTCTCACGCCAGCGGATGGTGATCGTTCCCGGCGAAACCGACCACTCGAGCTTGATCGCGCCTGTCGCATTGGCGAGTGCGCCATGCTTGATCGCGTTCGTCGCGAGTTCGTGAAGCACCATGCCGAGCGTCTGCGCCATTTGCGTGTCCAACCGCAGGCTTGGACCGTCAAGCACGATCCGGTCCGGATCGTCGGGGGCAAAGGGCTGAAGCTGGTCCTCGGCAAGCTCGCGGAAATCCACGCCCATCGCTGCATTGGCAATCATCAGATCGGTCGAGCGGGCGAGGCCCGCGAGCCGTTTGCGGAACGCGTCGACGAATTCCGACGTATCCTCGCTCGACGCGGCGGATTGGGCCAGCATCGACTGGATGACGGTCAGCTGGTTCTTCGAGCGGTGTGCCACCTCCCGCATAAGGAGTCGGATTTCCGCCTCGGCCCTGGTTCGAGCCGCCGCCGCGCGGGCAAGCGCCGCCGACACGGCCTCGACTTCGGTGATGACGTAGCGACGTGGCTCGATCATTTCGCCGCCGCCGAGGCGCCGCGCGTCGAGCGCGAGCAGCTTGACCCCTTGTGTCAGCAGACGCGCGATGATTAACGAACCGGCGATGGCAATGCTGGCAAAAATGATGCCACCGAGCGACAGCCAGAGAAACGACCACAGGATCGGCGCATCGACGATCTCACGCGGTGCCCAGGCAACGATGCGCCAGCCGGTGATTAGCGAGAATTCCGAGACGACACGGTAGTCCACGCCATGCTCGTTGACATCGCTGACGCCGATGCTGATCTGAGGGAGCTCGTCCAGAAAAAACGCTTCACCGGACCGGGCCGAGGGATCCGACGAAGCGATGACCTTGCCCCTGCCGTCGACCAGTGCGGCATTCCAACCTGGTGAGAGCGTGTCCCGATTGACGGCCTTCGCCATGCGAGCGGCGTCCTGGGTCAGGCCCAACAGATACCGTTGTCCGTCCGGACCGTTTATCGGCAGATAGACGTTGAAGACCCAACTCTTGCTGGTGTTGGCGAAGAAGACGCCCGAAACGAGCGTTCCGCTGCTTTCGAGGGCAAGGTCGATTTCCGGATCGGATGCCCGCCCGAGCAGCGTGCCAAAAGGCACGCCGGTGCTCATCTGCATATTCTGGGCGCTGTCTGCGACGATCAGATTGGAATGGGTGCCCGACAATGCGCTCGAGGCGCGGTCGTAAAAACCGCGCATGTTGCGGAGATCGACAGCTCCGGAGGTCGACAGGACCTTGAGCGTGGTCATCATGCCCTCGACCTCACGCTCGACGATCCGCGTGATGGATCCGGTCGAGGCTTTGAGCAGCGAGATGACGACCTGCTCCTGCGCGTCGACGCTTCGCTTCACGATGACGAACGAAAAGATGAAGGAAGGGACGATCGCGATGAAGAGCAGCGAGAGCAGATAGAAGCTGAATGGCCTGCGAACATACTGGCGGACAAAAGCCGCAACGGCCTGCAGGCCGCCGGATGAGACCTCGCCCTCACTTCTCTCTGGCGTTTTGAGCATCCGAACCGCCTTTCGCCGCCTGACCCGGCCGCGACGACGGCAGGCCATCACCGATCCGGGCTTTTCAGCTCCGTTGAGCGCCTATGCGCCGCTCGCGCAGACCGGGCCGATTGTTGGCTGGGCAGGGGCTGCCGGTCAATGGCCAGCGAACACACGCTTCGGTCGAAATTCGCCTTCTGCCACTTCACCGATCGCGACGAGTTTGCCCCGCGCGGTCGCGTACACTTCGGGGGCCGGCAGCGGCGCGTCCCGGCCGCGCAGGATGATCGGGTTGCCCATCCTGAGCCGATGCGCCTGATCGTCGCTCACCGCAACATGCGGCAGGTCGGAAAGCGCCTCGCCGGTATCGATCAGATAATCGTCGAGGGCGGCAAGTCGTTCCGCATCGTCCTCGATCTTCTCCAGCGCCACGAGATCGGCGAGCGCGACCATGTCCTCCTCGCCGAAGGGGGCAACGAAGGTGCGACGGAGTGAAGCGATATGGCCGAAGCAGCCGAGATCGCGGCCCATGTCGCGGGCGAGCGAACGGACATAGGTGCCCTTGCCGCATTCGATCTCGAAATGGGCGAGATGCGGCGTGCAGCCGATCAGAGCGAGGCGGAAGACCTCCACCTCGCGCGCTGGAATCTCGACGGTCTCGCCATCGCGCGCGAGATCATAGGCGCGCTCGCCATCGATCTTGATTGCGGAAAACTGTGGCGGCACCTGCGCGATAACGCCGGTATATTTCGGCAGCAGGGCACGGATCGCCTCCTCGCTCGGACGTTCGGCGGATGAGCGAGCGACCTCGCCCTCGAGGTCGTCGGTCGAGCGTTCTTCGCCCCAGGCCACCGTGAATTCGTAGATCTTGCGACCGTCCATGACATAGGGAACGGTTTTCGTGGCATCGCCGAGCGCGATCGGCAGCAGGCCGGAGGCCAGCGGATCGAGTGTGCCGGCATGGCCGGCCTTTTGCGCCTTGAACAGCCACTTGATCTTGGACACCGCCTCGGTGGAGCCGAAATCGAGCGGCTTGTCGAGGATCAGCCAGCCCGAGATCGGGCGGCCCTTGGGTTTACGCGGCTTGGACATGGTTCTTATTCTTCGTCGTCGGTGTCGGGATCGAGGTCACGGCTGACTTCCGGCGAGCGCAGCAGCGCGTCGATCTTCTGGTAATTGTCAAAGCTGGTGTCATCCCGGAAGCGAACGTCCGGCATGTACTTCATCTGCCGGAGCTGCGGCCCGAGGCGGCCGCGGATGAATTTCGCATGCTTGTTCAGCGCCTCGATGATCGCCGCATGATCGGCGACCCCAAGCGGCGTCACATAGGCGGTGGCGATCTTCAGATCGGGCGACATGCGCACTTCGGAAATCGAAACCACCGTCTTCTCGATCAGCGGGTCGCGCACTTCGCCGCGCTGCAGGACCTGGGTGATCGCGGCGCGCACCTGTTCGCCGACGCGCAGCATGCGCTGGGACGGAGCGGAGGATGTGGATCTGGTCATCGTGTTTATCCTGGATCACGAGATTGCGGTCGTAGTGACTTCAATTCGAGACGCGATCGGTTCGATAGAAGCGGGCCGGATGCAGGCGGAACACCGCCAACACCTCCCATTGCCCCGCAATAAAAAGGAGCGCCGGAAATGATCCGGCGCTCGCACAATCTGTTGCCGGATCGACTTAGAGCGTCCGCGTGATGTGTTCGACGCGGAAGCACTCGATCGTGTCGCCGGCGCGGATGTCTTCGTAGTTCTCGAAGGCCATGCCGCATTCCTGGCCGGACTGGACTTCGGACACTTCGTCCTTGAAGCGCTTGAGCGTCTTGAGCTTGCCCTCGTGGATGACGACGTTGTCGCGCACCAGGCGGACACCGACACCACGCTCGACCTTGCCTTCGGTGACGCGGCAGCCCGCGACCTTGCCGACCTTGGTGATGTTGAACACTTCCAGGATCTCGGCATTGCCGAGGAAGGTCTCGCGTCGTTCCGGCGAAAGCAGGCCGGACATTGCCGCCTTCACGTCATCCACCAGATCGTAGATGATGTTGTAGTAGCGGATCTCGATACCGGACCGTTCGGCCGCGTCGCGCGCCTGCTTGTTGGCGCGGACATTGAAGCCGATGATCGCGGCATTCGATGCTTCGGCGAGCGAGATATCCGACTCGGTGATGCCACCTGCACCCGAATGCACGATGCGCGCCCGCACTTCGTCCGTTCCGAGCTTGTCCAGGGCACCGGCGATTGCTTCGATCGAGCCCTGCACGTCGCCCTTGATGACCAGCGGGAACTCCTTCAGGCCGGAGGCCTGGAGCTGGCTCATCATCTGCTCGAGCGAACCGCGCGAGCCGGACTGACGGGCAACCATCTTCTCGCGGGCAAGCCGCTGACGATATTCGGAAATCTCGCGCGCACGGCTTTCGTTCTCGACGACTGCGAACTTGTCGCCGGCCGCCGGCGTGCCGGAAAGGCCGAGGACCTCGACCGGCATGGACGGGCCGGCTTCCTTGACGTGTTCGCCCTTGTCGTTGACCAGCGCGCGCACACGGCCCCACTGATCGCCGGCGACGATGATCTGGCCGGGCGTCAGCGTTCCCTTCTGGACGAGAATCGTGGCAACGGCACCGCGGCCGCGGTCGAGCTCGGCTTCCACCACCGTACCCTCGGCCGTCCGGTTCGGATTGGCCTTGAGATCGAGAATTTCGGCCTGCAGCAGGATCGCTTCGAGCAGCTTGTCGAGATTGGTCTGGTTCTTCGCCGAAACCTCGACGTCGAGCACCTCACCACCCATCGATTCGACGAAGACCTCGTGCTGCAGCAGCTCGGTGCGGACCTTTTGCGGGTTCGCCGTCGGCTTGTCGATCTTGTTGATCGCCACGATGATCGGCACGTTGGCCGCCTTGGCGTGGTTGATCGATTCGATCGTCTGCGGCATCACGCTGTCATCGGCCGCGACGACCAGGACGGCAATGTCCGTCGCCTGGGCGCCGCGGGCACGCATGGCCGTGAAGGCGGCGTGGCCGGGGGTGTCGATGAAGGTGATCTTCTGTCCGTTCTGCTCGACCTGGTAGGCGCCGATGTGCTGGGTGATGCCGCCTGCTTCGCCGGCGACCACATTGGCATGCCGGATCGCATCGAGCAGCGACGTCTTGCCGTGATCGACGTGGCCCATGATCGTCACGATCGGCGGACGGGAAACCATGGTCTCCTCCATATCGGCGACGTTAAAGATGCCCTCCTCGACGTCCGATTCGGACACGCGCTTGACCGTGTGGCCGAACTCGCCGGCGATGAGCTCGGCGAGATCCGCATCGATGAGGTCGCCAGGCTTCATCATCTGGCCTTCCTTCATCAGGAACTTGATGACGTCGACGGCGCGCTCCGACATGCGCTGCGACAGTTCCTGAATCGTGATGGTCTCCGGCAGGACGACCTCGCGCGAAATCTTTTCGCGCGTCTCCTGCATCTGGCTGCGTCTGAATTTCTCCTGGCGGCGGCGCATGGCCGAAAGCGAACGGCCGCGCTGGCTACCGTCTTCGTCGACGGCCGCGGTCAGCGTCAGCTTGCCCTGGCGACGGCCCTCGTCGCCCTTGGCGCGGGGGGCAGGCTTTGCCGGCTCGGGACGTGTCACCTTGCCACGGACCGGACCGGCTCCGCCACGTGGGCGCTCTTCCTCTTCCTCGTTGCCGCGGCGGCCGCGCAGTGCGGCGGGAGCCGCCGCAGGGGTCTGGGGCGGCGTGGAGGGCGCCGGGCGGACGGGCTGTGGCCGCACCTCGGTACGGCGCTCGGCAACAACCGGGCGCTCCGCCTCGACCGTCTCTTCGACTCTCTCCGCTTCGACGGCGGCCGGGCGAACAGCCTCCTCGGCGGCGCGGCGAGCGGCCTCTTCCTTCTCGCGTGCGAGGCGCGCTTCTTCCTCCACACGGCGGCGCGCTTCCTCTTCGACGCGGCGCTTGGCCTCCTCCGCATCGCGGACCTGGGCTTCCGCGAGCGCACGACGGCGGGCTTCCATCTCGCCGGCCGAGAGGTCGTTCAGCACGACACCGATGCGAGGACGGTTCTGCTCCGCGCGCGGCTGATGGGGCTGCGGCTGAGGGGCCGGGCGGCCGGCCGGATGCGGCTGGACGGGACGCGGCTCGGCCGGTCGAGCCACGGGCGCAGCGCTCACCGGCGCGACCGGACGCTCGTCCTTGTGCCGCGTCAGGCCGCGTGTCTTCTTGGTTTCGACCACGACCGCCTTCGTGCGACCGCGGCCCATATCCTGGCGCACGGTTCCCTGCGTCACCCCGGAGGGCTTCAGGGACAGCGTCTTCTTGCCCGCTACGCTGAGTGTCTTGTCGTCTTTGTTGTCGGTCATTCCGTTCCGTTCCTAGCGATCAAGGCCGGATGCGTAACATCTGACCCCGTCTTCCAATTTGTCTCAAACAGCGCTCGCGATGCCGGCCTTTGCCGGTGACGCGTGTCATTGCCGTGGCTTATCAGCGCCGCCTTCGGCCCGGACCGGGACAGATCCTCGGTACTTTTCGAGCATGATTGCGCGCTTCACTACACCCTCACCCGCCTGCCCTGCAAGCGCTGCGGCATGGATAAAAGCATTACTTCCCAAAAGCCCCTCCATTTCCGCTGCCGCAAATGGGCGGAACGCAGGTATTTCCGTTTCGTCGGCGACGAAGCTCATCGCCTTGCGGGCCTGGTCGATCTTGCGGACGCCGTCGGCGGCCGCGTCGATCGCGTGGAAAACGCCGAGCGCCGCCAGTCCGCGCACCGCTTGCTCCGTCTTCGTGGCTCCGGAGACGAACTGGGCGGCCTTGCGCGCCATGTTCATCATTCCGGCAAGCTGCTCGACAAGCAGCCTGTCGACCTCGTCTGCCAGCCCCGCCTCGGCCTTCACCTCGGCGCGAAGGGCGCGGGCGAAGAGCTTCTTCGACACTGCCTTCTCGACCAAGCACCGCTCCGCCTTCACCCAGCAGCCGCGTCCTGGAAGCTGCCGCTTCAGGTCGGGCACGACACGCCCGTCCGGTCCGGCCACGAAGCGGATCAACTCATCCGGCGACCCGCTCTCGCGCGTGACGATGCAGGTCCGGCTGCTGCCGCTTCGGTCCTTCGGGCCATTGTCCGAAGGCAAGGTTTCGGTGGCGGCTGTCATCTTGGATCAGGCATCCTGCTCCGAGCCTTCGGCGACTTCGATCGGCTCGTCCTGATCGGCCGCGAGGTCTTCCTCGGTGATCCAGCCAGCCGCCAGGCGCGCCTGGACGATCATGGCCTCCGCTTCTTCGCGGCTGACCTCGAACTTCGAGAAGAGGCCCTCGAAACGCTTGGTCTCGCCGTCCTTGCGCTCGGTCCAGCCGACGAGGTCGTCGGCGGCGCAGCCGGCGAAATCCTCCATCGACTTGATGCCTTCCTCACCGAGGGCGACCAGCATCTGGCTGGTCAGCCCGTCGATCTGGCGCAGCTCGTCGGAGACGCCAAGCTCCGTGCGCTTGGCGTCCATTTCGGCCTCGATCTTGTCCAGATATTCGCGGGCGCGCGTCTGGATTTCCGTCGCGGTTTCCTCGTCGAAGCCTTCGATCGAGGAAATCTCGTCGAGATCGACATAGGCAAGCTCTTCGACCTGGGCGAAGCCCTCGGAAGCGAGCACCTGGCCGACCATCTCGTCGACGTCGAGCGCGTCCATGAAGAGCTGGGTGCGCTCGTTGAATTCCTTCTGGCGGCGCTCGCTCTCCTCCTGCTCGGTGAGGATGTCGATGTCCCAGCCGGTGAGCTGCGAAGCGAGGCGAACGTTCTGGCCGCGGCGGCCGATCGCCAGCGACAGCTGCTCGTCCGGCACGACGACCTCGATGCGCTCGGCGTCCTCGTCGAGAACGACCTTGGTCACTTCAGCGGGCTGCAGGGCATTGACGATGAAGGAGGCCGGATCCGGCGACCACGGGATGATATCGATCTTCTCGCCCTGAAGCTCGCCGACCACCGCCTGGACGCGCGAGCCGCGCATACCGACGCAGGCGCCGACCGGGTCGATCGAGGAATCGTTCGAGACGACGGCGATCTTGGCGCGCGAGCCCGGATCACGGGCGACGGACTTGATCTGGATGATGCCGTCATAGATTTCCGGCACTTCCATGGTGAAGAGCTTCACCATGAACTGCGGATGGGTGCGCGACAGGAAAATCTGCGGGCCGCGCTGCTCGCGGCGCACGTCGTAGACGAAGGAACGGACGCGGTCGCCGTAGCGCATGTTTTCGCGCGGGATCATCTCGTCGCGGCGGATGATGCCTTCGCCACGACCGAGATCGACGATGACATTGCCGTATTCGACGCGCTTGACGGTGCCGTTGACGATCTCGCCGACTCGATCCTTGAATTCATCAAACTGGCGGTCGCGCTCGGCTTCGCGAACCTTCTGCACGATCACCTGCTTGGCGGATTGCGCCGCGATGCGGCCAAAATCCATCGGCGGCAGCGGATCGGCAATGAAATCGCCGAGCTTGGCGTCCGGGTTGCGGTCGCGGGCGAGCTCGAGCGGGATCTGCGTCGAGTAGTCCTCGGCTTTCTCGACGACCTCGAGAAGACGTTGGAGACGGATTTCACCGGTCTTGGAATTGATGTCCGCCCGGATGTTCGATTCCGAACCGTAGCGCGAGCGGGCCGCCTTCTGGATCGCGTCTGCCATCGCGGCCAGAACGATCTCGCGGTCGATCACCTTTTCGCGCGCCACAGCGTCCGCGATCTGCAGAAGCTCGAGCCGGTTAGCACTGACTGCCATGTCTTGTCTCCGTCTGGTTACAGGGGCCTCAAAAGCGCGCCCTGCCTCATTCGATATCTTGATCTTCGTCTTCGAAGTTTTCGTTGGCGGCGCGCGCCGCCTTCGCCTTCTTGTCGGCCGCCAGCGCGTCGCGGATCAGGTCGTCGGTCAGGATCAGCCGTGCTTCCGAAAGGGCGGTGAACGGGATGGCAACGACGGCCTCTTCGCCATAGGCGGGCTGGTCGCGCTCAAGTCGGAAATCCTCCTCGTCCACCGACACGATCTTGCCGCGGAAGCGCTTGCGCCCGTCGACCATGATCGAAGTCTCGCATTTCATCAGATGGCCCTGCCAGCGGACGAAATCGGACTTGCGCACCATCGGGCGATCGATACCCGGCGACGACACTTCGAGATGATACGCCTTGTCGATCGGATCTTCCACATCGAGAACCGGGGAAATGGCCTTGGAGACGTCCTCGCAATCCTCGACGGTCATGGTGCCGTCGTTGCGCTCGGTCATGACCTGCAGCGTCAGACCGTTCTGGCCGGACATGCGCACACGCACCAGACGGAAACCCATCTGCACCAGCACTGGTTCGATGATGTCGGCAATGCGCCGGTCGAGGCCGGTCTCGGTGATCAGCCGCGGTTCATTTGCAGTTTCAGCCGTTGTCGGATCGGACAAACGATCATCTCCTCATCGGACCGGCTAATAAAAAGAGCGGGTCCTGTCGGGCCCACTCTTCATCTACCGATCAAGAATTTGAGGCTCATATACGCTCCATCGCCGAGAATTGCAAGGCTTGCGGCAGGTCTGGCCGGCAAACGACACAAATCGCGATAAAGCTTGGCCAATGGCAAGTTTAAGCGGCTGGCGTGCCATATTTCGAGGTTTATAAACGAAGCCCAGACGAGCACACGGGCAAGGAGAGAGACACGAGGTGACGAACCGCATATCGCCGCTGGCCCCCTTCCGGCACGACACCTTCCGGATCATCTGGATCGCCAGCCTCGCTTCCAATTTCGGCGGACTGATCCAGGCGGTGGGTGCCGCCTGGCTGATGACGTCCATCTCCCAATCGGTGAACATGGTGGCGCTGGTGCAGGCCTCGATCTCGCTGCCGATCATGCTCTTTTCGCTGGTCTCCGGCGCGCTCGCCGACAATTTCGACCGACGGCGGATCATGCTGGTCGCGCAGACCTTCATGCTTGCCGTTTCGGCGCTCCTGACGATCTGTGCCTATTACGGGCTGATCACGCCGTGGCTCTTGCTGCTCTTCACCTTCCTGATCGGCTGCGGCACGGCGCTCAACAATCCGTCCTGGCAGGCTTCGGTCGGCGACATGGTGCCGCGCGACGACCTTCCGGCGGCGGTCGCGCTGAACAGCATGGGCTTCAACATCACCCGCAGCGTCGGCCCGGCGATCGGCGGCGCCATCGTCGCCGCTGCCGGGGCGGCAGCGGCCTTCGCGGCCAACACGCTCAGCTATTTCGCGATCCTCTTCGCGCTTTCCCGCTGGCGGCCGAGCGTGCCCCAAAGCGCGCTGCCGCGCGAGAGACTCGGCCGGGCGGTTTCGGCCGGCCTTCGCTATGTGGCGATGTCGCCCAATATCGGCAAGGTGCTCCTGCGTGGCTTCGCCTTCGGCCTTTCGGCAAGCGCGATCCTCGCGCTCCTGCCGCTCGTCGCCCGCGACCTCGTCGGCGGCGGGCCGCTCACCTACGGCGTGATGCTCGGCGCCTTCGGCCTCGGCGCCATCGGCGGCGCCCTGCTCAGCGCCAAGCTCCGGGAGCTCCTGTCGAGCGAGACGATCGTGCGCTGCGCCTTTGCCGGCTTCGCTACAAGCGCGATCGTCACCGCGCTCAGCACTGCGGCCTGGCTCACGTCGCTCGTGCTACTTGTCTCCGGCGCCTCTTGGGTGCTGGCTCTGTCGCTGTTCAACACCACGGTACAACTCTCGACGCCACGATGGGTGGTTGGCCGCGCGCTCTCCCTCTATCAAACAACGACCTTCGGCGGCATTGCCGGCGGCAGCTGGCTGTGGGGCGCCGCTGCCGAAGAATACGGCGCCTCGAATGCGCTCATCGGCTCCTGTCTTCTCATGCTGGCCGGCATTGCCATCGGCCTGCGTTTCGCGCTGCCGGAGTTCACGTCGCTGAATCTCGACCCGCTCAACCGCTTCAACGAACCGCTGCTCGCCCTCGACCTGAAGCCCCGCAGCGGTCCGATCGTCGTGATGATCGACTACGAGATCGACGAGCCGGACATCCCCGAATTCCTGACGACAATGGCAGAGCGGCGGCGCATCCGAATCCGCGACGGGGCCGGCCATTGGGCGCTGATGCGCGACCTCGAAAACCCGATCATTTGGACCGAGACCTACCACGTGCCGACCTGGGTCGAATATGTCCGCCACAACCAGCGGCGCACCCAGGCCGACGCCGCTGTCGGCGACAAGCTGACGGCGCTCCACCGCGGCACTGAGCCGCCCCGCGTCCACCGGCTGATCGAGCGCCAGACGATCGTTCCCGGCCATTACGAGCGCTACAAGCAGCCGGCCGAGATGCATTGAGCGGCAGACATGAAAATCTGACGCTTAGTGCCGGAGCAAAATACCGGTTTCGACCATTGCGGATCACTGCAGCGCGAGGCGGCTGACCACGAGCCAATTCCGTTATCGACTTCGCGCTTGCCGCCCCGGCTCGCTCGAGAGGGAGTCCGCACGCCTCCCCCCCATCGGCCGTCATTGGTAGGGATCTGCGCCCTTACGTGGCGCTGAACCGCCGACACATGCCGTTACAAAAGTCCGGCCCGGCGAACACATCGTCAATACACATAGGCGTTCAAATGGCGGTGCTTCGAAAAACAAATGCTTGAAAGGATGACTACATGAAAACGTCTCGGATCATGGCGGCTGCCTTGCTGATCGTCGGAAGCGGATTGACGCTGCACGCGGCCAAGGCGCAGCAAGCGGGAATTCAGCGTACCGATCTCCTGCAGAACGACCTCGGCACGCCGGGCCGCGAGGCGGTCCAGGTGCGGGTCGATTTCGAACCCGGCGCCGTCTCCATCAGGCACTCTCATCCGGGCGAGGAGGTGGCCTATGTCCTCGAAGGTTCGCTGGAATATCAGCTCGAGGGTAGAGCGCCGGCCGTCCTTCATGCCGGCGAAGCTTTGTTCATCCCGGCCGGAGTGGCGCATGTGGCGAAGAATGTCGGCAGCGGCAAGGCATCGGAGCTTGCGACATACATTGTCGAGAAAGGCGCCCCGCTTGTCGTTCCGGTCAAGTGAACGTTTCGACATCGACGCTGAGAACCACATAGAAGGAAGCGCAACATGACCGCACAGGCCGCCGCGTCCGCACTGTCGCGCCGGGCTCTGCTCCTCAGCGGAGGAGCCGCGCTGGCAGCCTTTGCGGCGCTTCGCCCTGCGACGGCCGTCGCCCAAGCAGACGCCAGGACGCCTTTCAAGGGCGGCGACATTCGCCCGTTCCGCGTGGACGTCCCGGAGGCAGATCTCATCGATCTGCGCCAGCGTCTTGCCGCGACGCGCTGGCCCGACCCGGAAACGGTCGATGACCGATCTCAGGGTGTGCAGCTTGCAAAGCTTCAGGCGCTTCTGCGCTACTGGGAAACGGACTACGACTGGCGCAAGGCAGAGGCGAAGCTGAATGCCTTGCCGCAGTTCCTGACGAACATCGACGGCTTGGACATTCACTTCATCCATGTCCGCTCGCCTCATGCGAACGCATTGCCGCTCATCATGACGCACGGCTGGCCCGGTTCGGTCTTCGAGCTTCTGAAAGTCATCGGCCCCTTGACCGATCCGACTGCGCACGGCGGGACAGAAAAGGACGCCTTTCATCTCGTACTGCCGTCCATCCCAGGCTTCGGCTTTTCGGAAAAGCCGAAAGGCACCGGCTGGGGCCCGGAGCGCGTCGCCCGCTCTTGGGACATCCTGATGAAGCGGCTTGGATATGCGCGTTATGTGTCCCAAGGCGGCGACTAGGGTGCCATCATTTCCGGTGCCATGGGCCGCCATGCTCCTCCGGGTCTGCTCGGCATCCACGTGAACAGGATCGAGCGCGCGACCACTATCCCGCCGGAGATTGCCAGGGCGTTGAGAAGCGGCGATGCTGCACCGGCGAGTTTGACCGCGGAGGAACGGGCGGTGTTTGACCAGACTAGGGAGTTTCTCAAGACGGGATTCGGCTATGCGGCTATCACGGGGACGCGCCCGCAAACCGTCGGATATGGCCTCGCCGATTCGCCGGCTGGGCTGGCGGCTTGGTTCTATGACAAGCTCGCGGACTGGGTGTTCACCAGGGGCGAACCGGAGCGTGCCTTGAGCCGTGACGAGATCCTCGACAACATCACGCTTTACTGGCTGACGAACACCGGGACCTCGAGCGGCCGGATTTACTGGGAGAACAATGCCGGCAGTATTAATCTGGCCCCTATCGCGATCCCGGCGGCGGTGACGATTTTCCCGGGAGAGGTTTACAGGCCGCCGAAGAGCTGGGCGGAACGGGCCTACCGCAACCTGTTTTACTACAACCGCGCGGACAAGGGCGGCCACTTCGCCGCCTGGGAAGAGCCGGGCCTGTTCACCGCCGAGCTGCGCGCCGCTTTCGGGCCACTGCGTCAACCCTAGCTTTCGCTTCGGCGCAGGCGCACAACTGGTGAAGACTGCTACCAGAGCGTTCTCATTTTGATAAGAAATGTCAGTCGAGCGGCGGAGATCGCACCATGGAGCACATCGATCATATCTTGATCGTCGATGACGATCGGGAAATCCGGGAGCTTGTGTCAAGCTACCTGAAGAAGAACGGACTGCGCGTTACCGCCGTCGCCGACGGGCGGCAGATGCGTGCATTCCTCGAGGCCAATGCGGTCGATCTCATCCTTCTCGACCTCATGATGCCGGGCGACGATGGCCTCGTCCTGAGCCGCGAGCTGCGCGTCGGCAGACACAAGGCGACGCCGATTGTCATGCTGACCGCCCGCTCCGACGAGATGGATCGCATCATCGGGCTCGAAATGGGCGCCGACGACTACCTTGCCAAGCCGTTCTCGGCGCGCGAACTGCTCGCCCGCATCAAGGCGGTTCTCAGGCGCGCGCGCATGCTGCCTCCGAATCTGCAGGTATCGGAGGCCGGTCAACTATTGCGTTTTGGCCAATGGAAGCTCGACACGACAGCGCGGCATCTCGTCGATGCCGACGGCACGGCAATCGCGCTCAGCGGCGCCGAATACCGGCTGCTGCGCGTCTTCGTAGACCACCCGCAGCGCGTCCTCAATCGCGATCAGCTGCTCAATCTCACACAAGGACGCGAGGCTGAACTCTTCGACCGCTCCATCGATCTCCTCGTCAGCCGGGTCCGTCAACGCCTTGGCGACGACGCCCGCGAACCGACCTACATCAAGACGGTCCGCAGCGAGGGCTATGTTTTCTCCATGCCGGTCGAAATCGTGGAGCCCCGTTGATGGCAAGCCTTGCCGTTCTTAACGGAATTCGCCTGTGGCCGCGCACGCTGCGGGCGCGGCTATTCGTTATTCTTCTTGCCGGTTTGACCATCGCCCATGCCATGTCTTTTGCGGTGCTGTTTTCCGAACGCTACATTGCCGCGAGATCGGTGATGTTCAATACGCTGGAAAACGATGTCGCGACGTCAATCGCCATCCTCGACCGGCTGCCCGCGGCCGAACGGCCCGTCTGGCTCGATCAGCTTGAACGAGGGTCCTATAGGTTCGTTCTGGGGCGGGGCGTTCGCGGCAATCCCGTGCTTGAACCGGACGACGCCGAGGTCGCCTCCAAGATACAGGCTTCAATTGGCGCAAGATACCCGATCGAGGTTGAATCCATTCCCGGCGGTTCCCGCCATCTTCAGGCGCATCTTCGCTTGAGCGACGGCGAGCCGCTGACGATAGACGTCACGCCAAGGGGCGTCATGCCGGTGGCTGACTGGCTGCCTTACGTGCTCATCGCGCAGCTTACTCTTCTGGTTTTGTGCAGCTGGTTCGCCATGCGCCAGGCCATCCGGCCCCTCGCCAATCTGGCGAGAGCCGCCGACACGCTTGATCCGAACAGCAGCACGCCGCGGCTGAGCGAAACCGGACCGAGTGAAGTCGCTTATGCGGCAACGGCCTTCAACGCGATGCGCGATCGCATCACGCAGTATCTCGAGGAGCGCGTGCAGATCCTCGCGGCGATCTCACATGATCTGCAAACACCGATTACGCGCATGAAACTCCGCGCGGAAATGGCCAAGGATTCCGCCGACAGGAACAAGCTCATTCAGGACCTCGACGAGGTCGAACGTCTCGTCAAGGAAGGCGTCGCCTATGCACGCAGCGCCCACGGCAAAAACGAAAAGGCCTCCCGCATCGATCTCGCCTCGTTCATCGAGAGCCTGGCCTATGATTATCAGGATACCGGCAAGGCGGTCACCGTCGGCGAGTTGAGCCACGGCGCAGTCGTCACTCGGCCGCACGCTTTGAGACGAATTCTCACCAACCTGATCGACAATGCACTCAAATTCGCGGGCAGCGCGGAAATCGAGGCTCAGGAGCGCGACGACGGTACGGTGTACATAAGAGTGCTCGATCGTGGCCCCGGCATTCCGGAAGGCCAGTTGGAATCGGTCCTGCAGCCCTTCTTCCGCCTGGAGCAATCCCGCAACCGCGATACCGGCGGAACCGGCCTCGGGCTCGCCATTGCCCACCAACTCGCAACCGTCATCGGCGCCTCCTTGACCTTGCGCAACCGCGACGGTGGCGGCCTTGCGGCGGAAATCGCCATACGAGGACCATGAGAAAGTTCCGCGCTCGGCACGTATCTCTCCCCAGAACTCGGGGCGGCCGACGCCGCCCCTTTCTCAGCTCAATCCTGACGAGAACCGCTCATGACGGCATGGGCTCGCCGGACTGCTCCCGGATCATGTACTCGGCGTACCAGATGGGCCAGTCCTCATCCCGGTAGCCGAGCTGCTTCTCGTATTCGCCGTGCGCGGCCTCGGCGCGGCGGAACGCGCTCGCGAGATCGGCGACCGACGGGAATGTCGTGGCGCCCGCGTCGACGCGCCCGGGAAACCGCGTTGTGACCTCCTGCAGCAGCCAGGTGTTGCCGTCCGGATCGCTGAACGTGGCGTAGGAGAAGTAGCTGCGCCGTTCGGAATCCCGACCGCTGGCCGGAGGCTGTCCCGGACCGGTGCGGTGGAAGATCTCGCTCACCTCGACGCCGCGCCCGATGAGGTCGACGCGCGCCGCCTCGATGTCTGACACGACGAGATAGAGGCCGCTTGCCGACCCCGGCGCGGCAGAGGTGATCCCCTTGCCGAAGTGGATCGAAGACGGCGAGCCTGGAGGCGTGAACTGGATGCCCCGGAACGAGTCGCCAACGACGAAGTCGGCGTCGAGCCGCCAGCCGAGGCTCGCGTAAAAATTCTTCGCACGGTCGACGTCCGAAACCGGGATGACGACGACTTCGAGCTTGAAGTCGACCTTTGGCGCTTTCTCGGCGCTGCTTGCAGTTGTCATGGTTTTCTCCTTGAGTTTGGAAGGGGCCGGGCGCTCGAGTTGATGACGCGGACGCTGGCTTGCCTTGTCCGACTGTCGAGGCGCACATGCTGCTCCGCACGTGTATGGAATGTTTCGTGACCGGGCGAAAAAGTAACCAAATGCTGGCGGATTGCGGAACGGACACACAGCGATACGAAGGCGCAGTCAGAAGCCGCGCGTGAAAGCACGGCGCAATCAATGCAAGTCGCCTGAAACGGCGCGGCGGTTCGAAGACCACCTGCATGAAGCAATCCAAAGCGCGTCGCGCATTTGGTGAACGCGGACCCGCTTTAGCAATCTACAGCGATCCTGGTGCGCCTGAAAGGACGCGACCGTGCTGCGGCGGCAAAAGTGGTCAGAAACGATCGACGTCGACGACGGCCTTGGCGAAGGCCTGAGGCGCTTCCTGCGGCAGGTTGTGGCCAATGCCGCCCGTGATCAGCCGATGCTCATACTTGCCGGAGAATTTCTTGGCATAGGTCGCGGGGTCCGGATGCGGGGCACCGTTCGCATCGCCCTCCAGCGTGATCGTCGGCACGCCGATCATCGGGAATTTGGCGAGTCTTTCTTCCAGATCGTCGTATTTCCGCTCGCCGTCTGCCAGGCTGATCCGCCAGCGGTAATTGTGGATGGTGATGTCGACATGATCCGGGTTCTCGAAGGCCGCCGCGCTGCGGCTGAAGGTGGCATCGTCGAAATTCCATTTCGGCGATGCCAGCTGCCAGATGAGTCTCGCGAATTCCTTTCGGTTTCGCTCGTAGCCGGCACGCCCCCGTTCCGTTGCGAAGTAGAACTGGTACCACCAAGCATGCTCGGCGCCGGGCGGCAGCGGCATCTTGTTGGCCTCACGGCTGCCGATCAGGTAGCCGCTCACGGATACCAGGGCCTTGCACCGATCCGGCCAGAGGGCAGCGATGATGTTGGCGGTTCGCGCGCCCCAATCGCAGCCGGCGATAACCGCCTTTTCGATCCCGAGCGCATCCATCAAGGCGATGATGTCGGCAGCGATCGCCGCCTGCTGGCCGTTGCGCGGCGTTTCGGCGGAGAGAAAGCGGGTCGTACCATAACCGCGCAGATAGGGAACGATCACCCGATAGCCAGCTTCCGCCAGCAAGGGCGCCACATCGACATAGGTGTGGATGTCGTATGGCCAGCCATGCAGAAGAATGACCGCGGGCGCGTCGCTCGCGCCGAGTTCAGCATAGCCTATATTGAGGACCCCCGCCTCGATTTGCTTGAGCGACGCGAAAGATGTGTTCGTGTCCGGCGTGATCGCCGGAATGCCGGCTTGAGCGGCTGATTTTGCGGCGACGCCCGTTACGCCCAATTGCGCGGCGGCCAGCGTCAACGCCGCGGCTCCGATGAACCGCCGGCGCGGTAGATTGATTTCCCCTGTCATCGATTTTCTCCGGACTGTGTGAGCTACAGTCGTGGAATGCGACGTTAGTGTATCTGCGTTGTGACTTCGCAAAACCGCGATTGAAAGCTCGTGTAGTGCACCTGCGCCTAGATACAGTGGGCTACAATTTACTCTCGGCTGCACTATGCGGACGCACTCTCGCGCGCATTCCGCCGGATCGTCTGCGGCGGCTGGCCGAGCGTGCGAAGAAAGGCACGGCGCATGCGATCGGGATCGGCGAAACCCGTCTCCACTGCGATGACGTCCATGGAGTGCCGGCCCTGCTCCATCATCAGCCGGGCCGCCTCCACGCGGAGATTCTCCACGGCTTTGGCGGGCGACTGTCCTGTTTCAGCCCGGAACGCCCGGCTGAACTGGCGCGGGCTCAGCCCTGCCGCTTCCGCCAGTTCTTCCACCGACAACACGCCGTCGAGATTCGCCTTGGCGTAGTCGATAGATTTCTGGATCCGGTCGGACTTCGGCTCGAGCTCGAGCAAGGCCGAGAACTGCGACTGGCCGCCGGCGCGCCGGTGATAGACGACGAGCTTGCGGGCGACTGAGCGCGCAACGTCCTGCCCGTGGTCCTTCTCGATCATCGCAAGCGCAAGATCGATGGTCGCGGTCATCCCGGCAGACGTCCACACGCTTCCGTCGACGATGAAAATGCGATCGTCCTCGACCTTCACGGCCGGGAATCGCTCCTGCAGCCGGCGCGCGAAGGCCCAGTGCGTGGTCGCACGGCGCCCATCCAGCAGGCCGGCCTCCGCAAGAACGAAGGCGCCGGTGCAGGGCGCTGCCACCCGGCGCGACGTTTCAAGCGCCCGACGCGAAAAGGCGATCAGCCCAGGCGTCATCGGCTCGATTGTCGCGCCGGCGCCGAACATCACAGTATCATAGGGTGTCTCGTCGAAGGCCTTCGTGAGCACGCCGAAGCCGGCGGACGACTTGACCTCGCCGCCCGTCTCTGAAAGCAGCTCGATCTCGTAAGCGGGTTCCCCAAGCGCGGAGTTCGCCATCTCGAAGGCGGTAACCGCCGCAAAACCCATGAGCTGGAATCTTGGAAAGACGACAAAGCCGATCCTATGCATGGGCACCTTCCTCACTGAAATTTTCCGCGGGTACGATATTCCCGCTTGAGAGAAACCGCTACGCGGACTTCCCCGATCCGGCACATGAAGCGCGTCACGAGACACGCTTCATGTCTTCGTTCTTATGCAGGTTGGGCGACTGCGTTCTCTCAAGGCGCTTCTCTCTGAGAAATCCCGACCGGGCGGGGCAGTGGCGGCGGACGGCCTAACCCTCCTCGGCGGTTGAGTTATTGCCGGTATGAGTCGATGCGGTTTGGAAGATCGTTCGCGCCTTAGCCCACCGCGGCGCGGTAGCGAGCCGCCGGCACCCTGAGGGATAGGTTCGGCATGAGCTTCTGCCGCGCCGCTTCATAGGCCTCCCAATCGGCAGCATCCGGCAGCGACGGAATGGTGATCCGTTCGCCGAGCTCGAAGCCGGCGAGCGCGGCGTCCACCATGTCCTCGGCGGGCATGACGATGTCACTCGGCACATGCTCCAGAGGAGTCCCCGCAACGCTCCAGAAGTCGGTGGCCGTGGCGCCCGGGAGCACTGCTTGAATGCGGATATTCTTGTCGGCGAGTTCTTTCTGGAGCGACAGCGTAAAGGCGAGCACGAAAGCCTTGCTGCCGCCGTAGACGCCGTTCAGTACCTCCGGCGCGATACCGACGATCGAAGCGATGTTGACGATCGCACCGCTATCGCGCGCCACGAAGCCGGGGACCGCCGCGTAGGTCAACCGGGTCAGAGCGTTGACGTTCAGAGCGATCATCTGCTCCATCTTGTCAACATCGGACGCGAGCAGCGGTCCCGTTGCACCGATGCCGGCATTGTTGACCAGCAGGGTGATGCTGGCGTCGGTCTTCAGTATCTGCTCGACTCGACCGAGATCGGGCTTGTCGCCGAGGTCCGCCGCGACGACCTCGATGGCGCGGCCGGTCTCGTCGGTCAAGCGCTCGGCCAGTTCATTGAGGCGGGACTGGTTGCGGGCGACCAGGACCAGATCGTATCCCCTGCGCGCCAGACGATCGGCATAGATCGCCCCGATGCCGGAGGAAGCGCCGGTAATCAGCGCGGTACCATTCGAGTGCTGGGTCATCATGGGCTCCGTTGGTTTGAGTTTGGAGCCTTGATAGTAAGACGAAAGAACCATGTCTCAAATGTCGTATATCCGTCGATTTAGGACATCCGCTTCGCTGATGTCGGCGAGTACTCATTTGAGCACGCCATCTCCCGCATCGGCGTGTCCGGTCTCGTCGTCGCCTGCGCCGGACCTTCATCGGGCGAAGCCATTGGTCCGCCGATGAGCGCCCCAATTGCCGACGGCTCCCGGGGATCAGTGTCCCAAGCGCACGGCGCGACCGCGAGCGCCATGATGGCGATAGCCATCGCAAAAATCCGCATTTGAACTCTCCTGTTTGCTTATGGAGTGACGATCATCCGAAAGTGAAAGCAAAGGCTTCGACGCCGGGATCGAGGAAGCGAATCTCGAACGTCCGCTCCCGCACTTCTCCCGACTGGCGCACGAGCTGGTAGAGGCGCGTGTCCGTCACCGTTCCGTTGCCGTCGGGGTCAATGTCCGAACCATGATCCGGACCCGGTGCAACGCCGTCGACCAGCACTTGGAAGCGAACTTTCCTGCCGCTCGCCCCTGGTCCGAGGACGAGGTGCAGGTCGCGCGCGCTGAACCTGTAGGTAACCGCTCCTCCCGATCGATTGAGCGTCGCCTGTTCGGCTCCGACCGTCCAGTTACCGGCGAGGCGCCATTGATTGAGACCCGGCTTTCCGGCGGTATAGTCGCGCGCCTCATCGGCCGCGACGCCTTCCGGCGACGCGAAATTTCCGGCTCGCATGTAGCCGAGATAATCCTCGCCGGACTGGAGGTTGGCGATATCGGGCGCAACTTCGGCGCCTTTCGCGGCCGGCCTCACAGGAGCGCCGTTACCCCCGCGGCTGCCTGCCGCTTCCGCCAGCAGTTCCTGGATAACGCGCTCCGACTGCTCGTAATCACCCTCGCCGAAGTGATGGTGCCTGATCCGACCTGCGGCATCGATGAAATAGTGCGCGGGCCAGTAGCTGTTGCCGAAGGCGCGCCAGATCGCGAACTCGTTGTCGATCGCGACGGGATAGCCGATCTCAAAATCTCGGACTGCCCGCTTGACGTTGTCGAAACGCCGTTCAAAGGCAAATTCGGGTGCATGCACGCCGATCACCACCAGGCCCTGATCCCGGTACTTCTCCGCCCAGGCGCGAACATAGGGGATCGTCCGAATACAATTGATGCAGGAATAGGTCCAGAAGTCGACGAGCACGACCTTGCCGCGCAGCTGCTCGACGCTGAGCGGCTCGGAATTCAGCCACTCGACCGCGCCGTCCAGCGACGGGAAGGTGCCCTCCACCGGCAAATTGCTTCGATATGCCCGCTGCTGACCGTTGACGGCCGGTGCGGCAGGATGGTTCGCCGCCGCTTCCGAGGGCTTGCCGCGCAGCCGATCGAGGAGCGACTGCTCGATACTCGTGGTGCCCGCAAAAGAGAGGCGCGCCAGCACCCCCGTATCGAGGTCGAGTGCGATTGCAATTACACCCGCGAGCACTGCAATGCCGAGGCCCTGCCGGAAACGCTCGCCGAGACCGAGCGATCGCTTCATGGCGGCGAACACCCTTCTGCCGGCGAGCACCGCCAGCGCCAGCGAGGTGGCCGCACCCGCGGCATAGGCCGTCAGCAGAAGCGTCGTCCCCATATTGGCGCCATGAAGGGCGGCGCCGGTCAGGACCAGCCCGAGAACCGGACCGGCGCAGGGCGCCCAAAGAAGCCCGGTTGCGACACCAAGGAGAAGGGAGGCTCCGATACTCGCTTTCTGCCCGGTCGCCCTTTGTGAGAGGCGAGCGCCAAGCGCGACTGCCGGGCGGGTAACAACAGCTGCGGCCCGCGGCGAGAGCAGTATCACGCCAAACACCGCGAGCACGGCGATCGCCGCATATCGGCCTGCCTCATTCGCCTGCATCGCCCAGTCGCCGCCGACCGAGGCAAGCGTCGCCACGCCCGCGAATGTCACGACCTTGCCGATGAGCATCGGAAGAATGCTCCTGGCGAATGGCTGACCGGCTCGAGAAAACACGAAAGGCAAGACGGGAAGGATGCAGGGACTGACTATTGTCAGCACACCTGCAAGATAAGCTATCGTGAAAAGGATCATCGTCGTCCCTCTGCAGTGGACCGACGCATTTTTGGCGTCGGTCGCGCTTCAGTCGTGCTGCATGGAACCAGAGCGAAGTATCCGGCTTGTGTTCTCGCCCAAGCGGATCTGTATCAAAGTGCAGGAGGCGCTTTGAAACCTCCTGCTGCCTGTACGAATTGGCGCCGCCGAGCCAGGCCGCACCACCGGGAACTACTGCAGAAGCTTGAGCAGCTCCTTGGCCGCCGACGTCGACGAAGATGGGTTCTGTCCGGTGATCAGCCGGCCGTCGACGACCGTGAAATCCGCCCAATCGGCGGCCTTTTCAAAGCGGCCGCCCAGACGCTTCAACTCGTCCTCGACGAGGAACGGCACGACCTCAGTCAGCTCTACCGCTTCCTCTTCGGAATTGGTGAAGCCGGTGACGCGCTTTCCCTTGATGATGGGCTCTCCCTGATAGGTTACCCGGTGCAGGACGGCCGGGCCGTGGCAGACGGCCGCGACCGGCTTGCCGGCGTTGTAGAAATCTTCGATCAGGACGATCGAGTTCTCGTCGTCGGCGAGGTCCCACATGGGGCCGTGACCACCCGGATAGAAGATCGCGTCGAGGCCGTCCATCTTGACCTCGGCAAGCCGTAGCGTGTTGGCCAGTACCTCCTGAGCGGCGGGGGTCTTTCTTGAAGCGCTCCATCGCCTCGGTCTGGTTGCCCGGTTCGTCGCTCTTGGGGTCGATTGGCGGCTGGCCACCCTTTGGCGAGGCGAGCGTCACCTCTGCTCCGGCGTCCTTGAACACGTAATAGGGGGCTGCGAATTCCTCGAGCCAGAAGCCGGTCGGCTTGCCCGTATTCCCGAGGCGGTCATGCGAAGTCAGAACCATCAGGATTTTCATTGGTCACTCTCCTAGATGGGGGCGTGTCCAAACACATGGATCGCCGGATTATTCTCGAACTCAGGCAGTGCTCAGCTTGAATGTTCGTGATCTCGATTTGGCGCGCACCGATGGCATGGACGCGCCTGGATCGAACAGACGCCGTCCACCGCCCAGGACGGCTGCGGCCTGCGAAAAGCGCGCATTGAGCACGGATCTCCTTACAGTCGAAAAGTGCCTTACGCCCATCGACAGCTTCGACGACGTCGAGGACAGTAACGTCCGCCGCAGGGCGTGCCGGCGCAAAGACGCGCTGGTGTCGGCGGGTGAGGAAGCAGTTTACTATCATACCCGCCTGAGCGGGACATCCAACAGCCGGGCGAAGGAGCGACTCGGCTCCGCGCCACGGCCGCTCCTGTGGAAGGAGGCCGGACGCATTGCCCGCCATGGAAGACGCCGCCCGTGCAAATCGGCCAACGTTGTCGGACTTGAACGGAGATAGGACAATGACCTACGCAAAGACTGACGAAGCGGTCAGGAAGCTTACGCCCGAGCAGTATCGGGTGACACAGCAGAACGGCACCGAACGCCCCTTCACAGGGGAGTATCATGACAACAAAAGCCCGGGGATCTATGTCGACGTCGTTTCCGGCGAACCGCTGTTCGCCTCGGCCGACAAGTTCGATTCCGGCTGCGGCTGGCCGAGCTTCACCAAGCCGATCGTACCGGCAAACATCAACGAATTGCGGGACGACTCGCATGGTATGATCCGCACCGAGGTGCGCTCCGCGCATGGCGACAGTCACCTTGGCCATGTATTTCCCGACGGCCCTCAGGATCGGGGCGGCTTACGTTACTGCATCAATTCCGCGGCACTGCGCTTCATTCCGCGCGACGAAATGGAGGTCGAGGGCTACGGAGCGTATATCAACCAGGTAGAGGATATCTAAAATGACCGAGAGAGCTGTTTTGGCTGGTGGCTGCTTCTGGGGGATGCAGGACTTGATCCGCAAGCTCCCCGGGGTCGTTTCGACCCGCGTAGGCTACACCGGCGGCGATGTGCCGAACGCGACCTACCGCAATCACGGTACCCATGCGGAGAGCATCGAAATCGTCTTCGATCCCGAGACGATCAGCTACAGGCGGATTCTGGAGTTCTTCTTCCAGGTCCACGATCCGACCACGAGAAACCGACAGGGCAACGACATTGGCAGTTCCTACCGGTCGGCGATCTACTATGTCGACGACGAGCAGAAGCGGATAGCCGAGGACACCATCGCAGACGTCGACGCTTCGGGCCTGTGGCCGGGCAAGGTGGTAACCGAAGTCGAGCCGGTGGGGGACTTCTGGCAAGCGGAGCCGGAACACCAGGATTACCTGGAGCGCTACCCCAACGGCTACACCTGCCATTTCCCGCGCTCCAACTGGGTGCTGCCCCGGCGGTCGGCGGCCGAATAGCCGGTCAACTGTCTCGGGCCGCGGAATTCCGGCGCGCCCCAGTAATTGCGAACCGCCCGGCGGAGACGCTGGGCGGACGGAAGGAACATCCCCGCGCTCGTTGGTCGCCATTGCCGATGTAGAATATCATTCCTGATAGCGAAGGAGCGTCCGATGGCTTTCAATACGCAACGGCTTCAATTCGCCGGCCATTCCGGCGCAACCCTGGCAGCCCGACTCGACCTACCAAACGGGCCTTTACGCGCCTACGCACTCTTTGCCCATTGCTTCACCTGTTCCAAGGATCTGGCGGCAGCGCGCCGCATTGCAGCGGAGCTTGCACGCGAGGGTATCGCTGTCCTGCGTTTTGATTTCACGGGGCTAGGGTCGAGTGAAGGCGAATTCGCCTCGACGAATTTCTCGTCCAATGTCGCCGACCTGATTTCGGCGGCCGATTATCTCCGTCAACACTATCAGGCACCGTCGTTGCTGATCGGCCACTCGCTCGGCGGCGCAGCGGTCCTGGACGTCGCGAAGGACATTCCTGAAGTGCGCGCCGTCGCCACGATCGGCGCGCCGGCCGATGTGGGCCATGTGTTGAACAACTTCGGAACAAGCCTTGAGGAGATCGAAACGAGCGGTGCCGCCGAAGTCGATCTTGCCGGACGGAGGTTCCTTGTGAGGAGACACTTTGTCGAGGACGCGCGCTTACAGCGCATCAAAGACGCGGTTGCGAGCCTGAAAAAGCCGCTCCTCATCCTTCACGCGCCGCTGGACCAGACGGTCGGAATCGAGAATGCCACTGAAATCTTCCACGCAGCCAAACATCCCAAAAGCTTTGTTTCGCTCGACAAGGCCGACCACCTGCTTACTGACCCTGAGGACGCAGCCTTCGCAGGGCGGATCATTTCGGGATGGTTGACGCGTTATCTCGCCGCCGACGCGCCGCAGGGGACGGCGCCGATCGAACACGTCCGCATCATGGAAACGGGTGAAGGCAAGTTTCAGAACGCGGTTCAGGCTGGCGGCCATCGGCTTTTCGCGGATGAACCCGAAAACATGGGCGGGCTCGATTCCGGACCGTCACCCTATGACTTCCTGTCGATCGCACTTGGCGCCTGCACCTCGATGACGCTGCGGCTGTATGCCGATCACAAGAAGCTGACGCTCGGGCGCATCGGCGTTGACGTCTCACACGCGAGGATCCATGCCAAGGATTGCGAGGAGTGCACCGAATCGGAACGCAGCGGCGGCACCCGGATCGACCGCTTCGAGCGCGTCATTACCGTTTATGGCGAGGTCTCCGAAGACCTTCGCGAGAAGATTGCCGAAATTGCGGGCAAGTGCCCGGTCCATCGCACGCTCGAAGCTGTGGCGAAGGTAAGAACCGTCGTGAAACCACATCCCAAGTAACAGGACGATAGCCGCAATGTCGATGGCTTTTGCTCAGCGAGCTACTCTCCACCTTCCGCCTTCCGAAGTCAGCGCAGCTTCGCCTTCAGCGACGGATCGGGAAAGCAGGTCGGCTTTAGGCCGTTCTTCGCCTGCCAGTCGCCGAGCGAGCGGCGGGTCTTGTAGCCCGGCAAGCCGTCGACCTTGCCGACATCGTAGCCGGTCGCGACCAGTGCCTTCTGCATGCCGAGCACGTCTGAACGCAGCATCTTGCCGACATCGCCCCATTCGCCGCGAAAGGCGCCGCCGCCCGAGGCGATGCGGTCGGCAAGGTTGCCGATGAACAGCGCGTAAAGGTCGGAATTGTTGTATTCCTTGATCACGTAGAAATTAGGCGTGACCACGAAGCCTGGCCCATGCGTGCCGGCCGGCACCAGCATCATGCCCGAAGCGGATCGTTCGGCGGGTGGAAAGGCCTTGCCCGAGATGCGGGTGATCCCCATGCTAGCCCAATCGGCGATCGGCCGCGCCAGATCCGGTCCCTCCTGGGCGCAGGAAACGCCGCCCGGGATCGACACTTCGAAGCCCCAGTCACGGCCGCCCTGCCAGCCTTTCTTAGAAAGATAATTGGCGATCGAGGCAAGGCTGTCGGGCACCGAATTCCAGATGTCGCGGCGTCCATCGCCATCGAAGTCCACCGCATATTTCAGGAAGCTCGAGGGCAGGAATTGCGGCTGGCCCATGGCGCCCGCCCAGGAGCCGCGCATTTCACTTTCCTTGACGTCGTCGCTCTGCAGGATGGTGAGGGCGGCGATCAGTTCGCGCCGGAACAGCTCCGGCCGCGTCGACATGAAGGCCTTGGTCGCCAGCACGTCCATGATCGGATGTGGGATCTTCGCCCGGCCGAAGCCGGACTCCCGTCCCCAGATGGCAAGCACGACCGGCCCCGGAACGCCGTAGGTCCGCTCGATCCGCTTCAGCGTCGATTGATGAGCGGAGGCGAGGCTCCGGCCCGTCGCCGCCAGCCCCTGCAGCCGCCTTTCGGAGAAATAGGACCCGGGCGAGGAAAACTCGGCCTGGCTCTGCTTGCGCTCCTTCGCCTTCGGGAAGCCGGGCGGCGCCAGGTCGGGCAGGTCCCAATCGAGCTTCACATCCGCAAAGGCCGCCTTGAAGGCCGCGGCAGAAATGCCGGCCTGTCTCGCCTCCGGCCAGAGATCATTCTGCAGCCATTGCCGGAATTGCGTTTCCACGCCGGCCTTGGTGGCGGCGTGAGCGGGAAGGTGCAGAGCGAGGAGCGCGGTGACTGTTGCGAGCAGGCACGCGCGGCGCACCCCCGCACAAAGACCGGTAAACCACGAGGCAACACGAGACTTCAAACGCATCGGCATCCCTTCAGATTGTCGTACGCGCCCTAAGCGCGGCCGTCAGCGTGCCTTCGTCGAGATAGTCGAGCTCGCCGCCGACCGGAACGCCATGGGCGAGGCGGGTGATCTTCACTTCCATGCCTTCGAGCTGGTCGGTGATGTAGTGGGCGGTCGTCTGGCCTTCGACGGTCGCGTTGACCGCGATGACCAGCTCGCGCACCCCGCCCTTGGCGACGCGATCCACCAGGCCCTTGATGTTCAGGTCGTCCGGGCCGATGCCGTCGAGCGGCGACAGCGTGCCGCCGAGCACGTGGTAGGCGGCATTCAGCGCCGCGGCGCGCTCCAGGGCCCACAGATCGGCGACGTCCTCGACGACGATGATCACCGACTGATCGCGCCGCTCGTCGGTGCAGACGGTGCAGGGATCGATCGTATCGACATTGCCGCAGCAGGAGCAGATCTTGACCTTGCGGTGCGCCTCGCCCATCGCCTCGGCAAGCGGCCCGAGCAACTGCTCCTTCTTCTTGACGAGATGCAGCGCCGCGCGCCGCGCGGAACGGGGCCCAAGGCCCGGCACCTTCGCCAGGAGCTGGATGAGCTTTTCGATTTCGGGACCGGTGACTCGCTTTGCCATGGCCGGCTTTTAGCGCATCTCACCGACAAACGGAATCGGTTTGACGGCGATCACCGCGTGGCGATTGCGACGGCCGCGCCAGCCATCGTGCCCGCACTGGCGCGGTTGACGATCCGGACCGCGCGGCGGCTCTTCAGGAACTGGCGCGCCTTGGCCGCCATCATCACCCAGGCGAGATCGATGACGACGAGCACCACGACCATGGTGGCGACAAGTTCCGTCCAGCCAAGGAAGGTCACCGAGCCGAGATCGACGATCGACGGCAGCAGTGCCACGTAGAACATCATGATCTTGGGATTGCCGAGCGTAATCGTCAGGCCGGCAAGAAACATCTTCGATGCCGATCTTGCTTCCGGCAGGCTGTCGCTCGGCAATGCCGGTTCGGCCGACCACATCTTCCAGGCCAGGAAGAGAAGATAGAGAACGCCCGCCCATTTGATGGCGACGAACATCCAATGAAAGGTCTCGGCGATCGCCGCCAAGCCGGCAACGGCGAAGGAGAGCCAGATCGCCTCGCCGACCCACATGGCCGCCAGGAAGGGAAGCACATCGCGCGCGCCCTTGGCGAGTACGCGGGCGACGAGCGCGGCGATGCTCGGTCCCGGCGAACCGGCAGCAATCAACAGCGCGCCGGCAAAGACGAGCAGCGACGCAAGCGACATGGCATTCTCCTCCCCAATAAGCTGAGCTGCAAAGTAGCACGATTTGCGTTCTCGCCAGCAGGAGCCGGTTCAAGCGCTCCAGAGGCCGATCAGAACGGCAGCTTCATGCCCGGCGGGATCGGCAGGCCGGCGGTCAGTTCGCGGGTCTTTTCCGCCTGCATGGCCTCGGCCTTGTCCTTGGCCTCCTTGTGGGCGGCGACGATCAGGTCTTCGAGGATCTCGACATCGTCCTCCTTGAAGAGCGACGGGTCGATCTTCAGGCTCTTCATGTGGCCCTTGCCGTCGAGCCGGACGGTGACGAGGCCGCCGCCGGACATGCCGTCGACTTCGAGTGCGGCGATCTCCGCCTGCAGCTTCTCCATCTTGGCCTGCATTTCCTTGACCTTGCCCATCATGCCGATGATGTCGCGCATCGTCGTCTCCTGTCCTTTGGTATGACTGCCTGAATTCAAAGCGCTGCTTCCACGCTGAGCGTTACTCGATGTCGTCGCCGGGGACGATATCGCCGTCTTCGGATTCGGCCGCAGCCGGAGCGAGGTTTTCGATCTCCTCCGCCGCGGCGCGAATGCGCACGTCGGTAATTCTCGCACCCGGAAAGCGCGCCAGGATCGCTGCGACGTCCGGATCCTGGCGGGCGTCGTTGACGCGCTGTTCCTGGGCCCGCTGTTCGGCCTCGACAAGCGTCGGCTCGCCCGGCTCGCGGCTGTAGCTGACGACCCAGTGGATGCCGGTCCATTCCTTGAGCTTGACGGCCAGTTCATTGAGCAGCGTCTTCGGCGCATCGTCGGGAAGATTGACGTCGAGCCTGCCGGGCTCGATATGCACGAGCCGCAGGAAACCGCGCACCAAGGTCTTCAACTTGATGTCACGATTCTTCGCACAGAGATCGGCGATGTCGCTCACCGAATTGACTGGGACCTTTGGCTCCGCCTTGGCGGCAGCTGCCGGTGCCGGTCCGTCCTCGATGCGCCCAACGCCGACGGGTTGGGCCGCAACGTCTGGAACGGCGCGCAGCATGGTCGCGCCGTTCCCGGACGGGCGCTGGACAGGCGCTGCCTCGATGGAGCGGGCCTGAACCGGCTGGCCGGCCTGGAATTGGGGACTGCCGCCACTGCGGGCCGGCGCCGGGCGCCCGTCGGCAGGCTCGCCGCCCGAAAGCTCCATAAGGCGCCGCGCGGCGTCTTCCGGCGAAGGAAGGTGGGCGGCATGGGCGAGCCTGATCAGCACCATCTCGGCGGCCCCCGCCGGCCGCGCCGAGCTTTCCGCCTCGGGAATGCCCTTGAGGAGCATCTGCCAGATGCGCGACAGGGTGGTGACCGCAACACTGCCGGCGAATTCGGCGCCGCGCCGGCGCTCGATCTCGCTCAAGGACTGATCATTGGCCGCCTCGGGCACATATTTCATGCGCGTCACCAGATGGGTGAAATCGGCGAGGTCGGTCAAGACAACGGTCGGATTGGCGCCAGCTTCGTATTGGGCGGCGAATTCGCCGAGGGCTGCCGCCGCGTCGCCCTTGATGACATGCTCGAAGAGGTCGACGATGCGGGCCCGGTCGGCGAGACCGAGCATCGAACGCACCGTTTCCATCTCGACCGAGCCGCCGCCATGGGCGATCGCCTGGTCGAGCAGCGACAGGCCGTCGCGTGCCGACCCTTCCGCGGCGCGCGCCACCATGGCAAGCGCTTCCGGCTCGAAGGGAACGGCCTCCTTGCTCAGGATGATGGAGAACAGCCCGACCAGATCGGAGGCGCTGATGCGCCTCAAGTCGAAGCGCTGGCAGCGCGACAGGACGGTGATCGGAACCTTGCGGATCTCGGTGGTGGCGAAGATGAACTTCACATGCTCAGGCGGCTCCTCGAGCGTCTTCAGCAGGCCGTTGAAGGCCTGGGTCGAGAGCATGTGCACTTCATCGATGATGTAGACCTTGTAGCGCGCCGAAACAGGCCTGTAGCGCACCTGCTCGATGATCTCGCGGATGTCATCGATGCCGGTGTGGGAGGCGGCGTCCATCTCGATAACGTCGACATGCCGGCCGTCCATGATCGCCTGGCAATGCTCGCCCGGCACGCGCAGGTCGATGGTCGGCTTGTCGATCTCGGCGGTCTTGTAGTTCAGCGCCCGCGCCAGGATGCGCGCCGTCGTCGTCTTGCCGACGCCGCGCACGCCGGTCAGCATATAGGCCTGGGCGATGCGGCCGGTCTCGAAAGCGTTGGTGAGCGTGCGCACCATCGGCTCCTGGCCGACCATCAGATCGGAGAAATCCTTGGGGCGGTATTTGCGCGCCAGAACGCGGTAGGCGGCCGGTTTCTCGACGGGTGAAACTGGGGATGAAATGGGCGCTTCGTCGCTCATCGACCCTGCCGCTGTTCGAACTCTTGTCCCGACAGGACGGAGAAGGTGGGAGGCTGGCACGATGACCCGTGCCGGGGCTCGTTAGGGCTGCTTCCTTCCGGACCTGACCCGGTTGGCGAGTGGCTCGTCCACCACCAACCTCCCGGCTTCCATATCGGCAATATCTGAAGCAAATGCAAGCCAAGCCGCCAAAAAACTGCTATCGATATGCAATACAAGGCGAATCCGCTTGGTCCCGAGGAGATTTTCTTGACCGGTTTCACGCTCGACGAGCGCCTTCAGCGCGATGGCATCCCGATCGCCCCGATCGGCCTCTGCCAGATGCGCCTGATGAACGACCGCCGCTGGCCGTGGCTGATCCTCATTCCGCAGCGGGCCGACGTCTCCGAGGTCTTCCACCTGTCGCCGCTCGATCAGGCGATGCTGACCTTCGAGACCAACATGGTGGCGACCGCGCTGAAGAAGGTCGCCGGAGCGGAGAAGATCAACATCGGCGCGCTCGGCAACGTCGTCCGGCAGCTTCATGTACATGTCATTGCCCGCCGCCAGGGCGATCCGAACTGGCCGGGTCCGGTCTGGGGCTTCGGCAAGGCCGAGCCGTGGCCGGAAGGGGAGCATCAGGCATTTGCAGAACGTATACTGGAAAATCTCTGAACATGACGAAAACGATCTTCGATCTTCACAGCCCCCATCCGGAGCCGAGCACATTCGTCGCCTTTGCGGAAAACCATCTTGATCGGCAATCGGAGCACCGCGCCGACGATTGCGTCGAGAAGGCGCTCGAACATCCGGGCGCGCATTTCCTCGCCTTTTCCGGCGCGAAGCTGATCGTCAAGCACGACGAGAAGATCATCGACCCGCTGTTCGCACCCTATGAGCTTGCAGGTCTCGAACCGACGATCGACGAGGCGGTCCTGCTCGGCTACCTTCCGAACGGCGAGCCGCGGCTTGCCGTGCCGTCCGGCCTGACGGAGGAGACCGTGCCGGAGCCGTTCAAGATCGCCGATGCGCGCATGCTCTACCGGCAGCAGATGCTGCCGGAGGAACTGCTCGGCCAATTCGCCCAAGGGTCGAGCCTGATCACCTGGAACGCCAACAACCGCTTCTGCGGCCGGTGCGGCGGGCCTATGGACGGTGCTGCCGGGGGGTACCGGCGCATCTGCACGGCCTGCGGCCACATGGTCTTTCCGCGCACGGATCCGGTCGTCATCATGCTGACGGTCGATATCGAGCGCGACCTCTGCCTGCTTGGCCGCAGCCCGCATTTCGCGCCCGGCATGTATTCCTGCCTTGCCGGTTTCGTCGAGCCGGGCGAGACAATCGAGAACGCCGTGCGCCGGGAGACCCAGGAGGAATCGGGCATCCGCATCGGCCGGGTGCGCTATCACGCCTCCCAGCCCTGGCCGCTGCCGCACTCGCTGATGATCGGCTGCTTTGCCGAGGCGCGATCGACCGTCATCAAGCGTGACGAGCAGGAGCTCGAGGACGTGCGCTGGTTCACCCGGGCAGAGACGGAAGCGATGCTTGAGCGCTCGACCGGAGTGGCCAGCACGCCGGACGAGCATATACCGCCGCCGAAGGGCGCAATCGCCCACCAGCTCATGCGCGACTGGCTGGCCTGGCCGGAGCGAAGCTGAGCGCGAAGGAGCAGAACCGGTGTCGCGCTCGGAACGGCTGATCGATCTCATTCAGGTGCTAAGACGCCACCGCCGGCCGGTGAGCGGCCGACATCTCGCCGAGGAGACCGGAGTCAGCCTCCGCACCCTCTACCGCGATATTGCCAGCCTGCAGGCCCAAGGCGCCGAGATCGAGGGAGAAGCCGGCATCGGCTACGTCCTCAAGCCCGGCTTCCTGCTGCCGCCAATGATGTTTTCCGAGGAAGAGATCGAGGCGCTGGTGCTCGGTTCGCGCTGGGTGGCGAATCGCGGCGATAAAAGACTCGCGGCAGCAGCCGCCGACGCGTTGGCGAAGATCGGCTCGGTGCTGCCGGCGGAGCTCAAGGAGAAGCTCGACAGTTCGACACTGCTCGTGGGATCGCGCCAAACCATCGCCGAGCGGATCGATCTCGGCCTCTTGCGCAAGGCCATCCGCAGCGAACACAAGCTCGAGCTCTGCTATCTCGACAATGATGGCCGCGACAGCCGCCGCACGGTCTGGCCTTTCGCGCTCGGCTTTTTCGAGGAGGTGCGGGTGCTGGCCGCCTGGT
The DNA here is from genome assembly GCF_000265205.3 of Sinorhizobium fredii USDA 257. Taxonomy (NCBI): domain Bacteria; kingdom Pseudomonadati; phylum Pseudomonadota; class Alphaproteobacteria; order Hyphomicrobiales; family Rhizobiaceae; genus Ensifer; species Ensifer fredii. Next base: position 6,312,835 of record NC_018000.1, on the reverse strand, counting down.
GCGAGCTGCGGCAGGATTTCCGCCATTTCCGGACCGACCGGATCGCAGAAGCGGCAATGCTCGACAATCGCTACCCGCGCCGACGCCAAGCCCTGCTCAAGGACTGGCGCGCCACGCATGGCGTCCACTCCGTCGGGGCTTGAACGACAGAGGAGTTGCTTTTCCGCTACGCGTAGACTGCTGACAAAAACTGACAGCATGCATCAGTAGCTTGAGGGTCCCGAAACAAGGAGACCCATCATGGCAAAAGCCAATCTCATCGTCCTTTATGTAACGGAGCCACTGGCTAGCGTCGAATTCTATCGCAAGCTGCTGGTAAGGAACCGTTGGTCAGCTTCCCGACCTTCTCCTCCTTCGAGCTTCAGAACGGGTTCGTTCTCGGATTGTGGGCAACAGCAGGCGTACAGCCCGGACCGGTCGGTGAAGGCAGCCGCGCCGAACTCGCATTCATGGTGGAAGGGGAAGAAGCGGTTCGCGCGCATTACGAGGAATGGCGGGCGATGGGCCTGCCGATTGCGCAGGAACTGACGAAGATGGATTTCGGACCGACATTCGTCGCCCTCGATCCGGACGGGCATCGCCTTCGTGTCTGCCTTTTCGACGACTAAGGCCTAGCGAAGGTCTCGCTCACACCCCGCGGGCATCGCCGGCGGGGTGTGGAAGACTTACTGCCGCACGCTCCACTGCAATGCAAAGTGCTACAGCGACCTTTGCGCGTCTGGTGACGCGCGACGCTGTAGGACGCGGGGCCATTCTTTAATCAGCGGCCGTAAACGGCTGCTTGAATCTGGGATCGGGAAAGACCGATGTCGCTCAGCGCGTGATCGTCCAGAGCATTCAGCTCGCGTACCGCGCGGCGCAACTTTGCATATTCCACGATCTTCTGACGGATCTTCATTATTTGACACTCCATTTTCTTGACAAAGGCCAAATAGGCATTTGCCTAAGATTTAAGTAGTTCCATGATTGCAAATTAGGCATGCACCAGACGCGTAGCCGGTTAACGAAGTTCGCCACGTTTCCGAGCTGCGTCGGCGCGTCGTGACATCATCCCCACCCTCCGTCATCCTCGGGCTTGACCCGAGCCCGTCATCCTCGGGCTTGACCCGAGGATCCAATCGCAAGCACCGGTGCTGACGGCGATACTGGCCGACCTGGTCTGGATCCTCGGGTCAAGCCCGAGCATGACGGAGGGGCGGAGAACCGTGCTGAGAAGGGCGCCGTAAGCAGGCTCGTCCTCAGAGCACACCGCGCATCGGGTGCGCCTTGTAGGTGCCGAGAATGCGGACGTTTTCCGAGAAGAAGCGCAGCTCGTCCATGGCGTGGCGAACCCCCTCGTCGTCCGGATGGCCCTCGATATCGGCATAGAACTGCGTCGCCACGAACTTGCCGCCGAGCTGATAGCTTTCGAGCTTCGTCATGTTGATGCCGTTGGTGGCAAAGCCGCCCATCGCCTTGTAGAGGGCGGCCGGAATGTTGCGCACGTTGAAGACAAAGGTGGTGATGATCAGCTCGTCGTTCGACTTGCGCGTTGTCCGCTGCTCCTCGCGCGACAGCACGACGAAGCGGGTGACGTTGCTGTCGGTATCCTCGACGTTCTCGGCGATGATCTCCAGCCCGTAGAGGTCGGCGGCAAGGCGTGGGGCGAGCGCAGCCATCGAGCGGTCGCCGGTTTCCGAGACGAGCTTGGCGGCACCGGCCGTGTCGCCCGCGACGATCGGCTTCCACCGATTGGCGCGGACGATCTTGCGGCACTGGCCGAGCGCATGGATGTGGCTGTGCACGGTGCGGATTTCATCATGCCTGACGCCCGGAAGCACCATCAGCTGGAAGCGGATCGGCATGAAATATTCGCCGACGATGTGGAGACGCGATTCGGGCAGCAGGTGATGAATGTCGGCGACGCGGCCGGCGATCGTGTTCTCGATCGGGATCATGCCGAGATCGGCCTCGCCGTTCTCGACCGCAAGAAAGGCGTCCTCGAAGGTCTGGCAGGGCAAAGGCTCCATGGACGGGAACATGTCGCGGCAAGCCATGTCGGAATTGGCGCCGAAGTCGCCCTGGAAGGAAATCCTGTTGGTCTTGGCGGTCACTTTGGTTCCCCTTTCAGGCCGAGAGTATGCGGCGGGCTTTTTCCAGGTCGGCCGGCGTGTCGACGCCGAGCGGCACGGAATTGGCGATCTCGACATCGATGCGCATGCCGGCTTCGAGCGCCCGCAACTGCTCGAGCGATTCGCGCCTTTCGAGCGTCGAAGGCTTCAGCGACACGAAAGTCTCGAGCGCCCTGCGCCGGTAGGCGTAAAGGCCGATATGGTGGTAGAGCGGCCCCGCGCCATAGGGTGCCGTCGCGCGGGTGAAATAGAGGGCGCGCAGCCGGCTCTCGGAAAGCGGCGAACCGACGACCTTGACGACGTTCGGATTGGTCTTTTCGTGCTCGTCGGTGATCTCCACCGTCAGGGTGGCGATGTCGGTCGTCGCGTTTTCGAGCGGCCTCAGCGCTGCGCGAATCGGACCGGGCTCGATGGTCGGCAGGTCGCCCTGGACATTGATGACGATCTCGGCCTCGCCGGTTGGATCGGCCTTCGTGAGCGCCTCGTAGATCCGGTCGGACCCGGACTGGTGATCGACGCGCGTCATGATCGCCTCGAAACCGGCGTCGCTCACCGCCTCGAAGACCTCTCTATGATCGACGGCGACGACGATTCGGCCGACATCGGCTTCCGCGGCGCGTTTGGCGACCTGGACGATCATCGGCAGGCCGCAGATGTCGGCGAGCGGCTTGCCCGGCAGGCGTGTCGAGGCCATGCGCGCTGGAATGAGCACGAGGGCTTTGCCCGAAAGTTCACGATTCATCATCTTGCCTTCAAAAGCCCTGCAGAAAGTGTCAAAAGGTCTCACTTCGGGGCCGATAATCTCTGTTGCAACGCAGAGCCAAAAGACATAGGTTCCGCGCGATTTCAAGATGGGCCGGTTTTTTGTTTGCGCCGGTGGCAAAGGGAGCGTTTGCAGATGAATCCATATGTGAACATGGGTGTGGGTGCCTTGTTGGGCACGGTCTTCGTGCTGATGACCGTGTCCATTGCGTCTGAAGGCATTTTCCATTCCGAAGCTCCCGAGAAGGAAGGTTTCGCAATCGTCGCCGAGGAACCGACTGCCGAAGGCGGTGCGGCTGGCGGCGAAGAAGCCAAGCCGGAGCCGATCGGCCCGCTGCTCGCCAAGGCCGATGCTGCTGCCGGCCAAGCTGTGTTCAAGAAATGCGCAAGCTGTCACACCTCAGAGAAGGGCGGAGCGAACAAGGTCGGCCCCAATCTCTGGAGCGTCATCAACCGTCCGGTCGCCTCGCATGAGGGCTTCGCCTACTCCGCCGGCATGAAGACCTTTTCGGAAGGCGGCAAGATCGTCTGGGACTACGACCACCTGAGCTACTTCCTCGAGGCGCCGAAGAAGCACGTGCCGGGCACCGCCATGGGCTTTGCCGGCCTCAAGAAGCCGGACGAGCGGGCCAACCTCATCGCCTGGCTGCGCGAGCAGGCGGACAGCCCGGCACCGCTGCCGACGGCGGACGCAACCGGCGCCACAGAAGCAGCACCGGCTGCGGCCCCTGCCGAAGGTGGTCAGGCGGCCGCCCCGGCCCCCGCTCCGGCAAACTGAGCGCTCGATATTTCCGAGGAGAGCCCGGTCATCGACCGGGCTTTTTCTATCCGACCAGACGCGTTCCGGAGAAGCATCGGAACCTTTGCGGCGATGCCGCGCCTATCGGATTTTCCTTTGGCAATGCTAATATCTGTGCAAATGACAATGTAACCAAATGCGATCCGATCGGAGTCAAGTCCTGTCTTCATGGCGAGCGGGACGGGCCTGCTCGGAGCGAAGGAGCGGACGATAGATGACCGGCGGTGCAGAAACTTTCCTGTTCGAGACCCATCCGAACCCCATGGCAGCGGGCGAGCGCGAGGCCTTGCTGCAGAACCCGGGCTTCGGCCGCGTGCTGACCGATCACATGGCGACGATCCGCTATTCCGAGGGACGCGGCTGGCATGGCGCCAAGATCGAACCGCGGAAGGCCTTGGAACTCAGCCCTTCGACGGTGGTGCTGCACTATGCGCAGGAGATCTTCGAAGGCATGAAGGCCTACCGCCTGCCGGACGGCGGTGCCACACTGTTCCGGCCTGACGCCAATGCGCGCCGTTTCACCAACTCCGCCACGCGCCTGGCAATGGCCCCCTTGCCGGAAGAACTGTTCGTCGAGTCCGCGCGCGCCCTGGTGCGGACGGATCGCGACTGGATTCCGGCGGCTGAAGGCGCCTCGCTCTATCTCCGGCCGTTCATGATCGCCACGGAAGCGATTCTCGGCGTAAAGCCGTCGTCCGACTATCTCTATTGCGTGATCGCCTCGCCGGTCGGCTCCTATTTCAAGGGCGGCGCGCCGGCAGTCACTCTCTGGGTCTCCGAGCATTACACGCGGGCGGCCCCCGGCGGCACGGGCGAGGCGAAATGCGGCGGCAACTATGCGGCAAGCCTCGCGGCACAGGCGGAAGCAAGCCGCGAAGGCTGCGACCAGGTCGTGTTCCTCGACGCCGTCGAGCGGCGCTGGATCGAGGAACTCGGTGGCATGAACGTCTTCTTCGTCTTCGCCGACGGCTCGCTGCAGACGCCGCCGCTCACCGGCACGATCCTGCCGGGCATCACCCGCGATTCGCTGATCACGCTCGCCCGCGACCTGGGCCTCACGGTGCGCGAGGAGCCCTATGCCATCGACCAGTGGCAGGCCGATGCGGAGAGCGGAAGGCTGACCGAGGCCTTCGCCTGCGGCACGGCCGCGGTGGTGACGCCGATCGGCAAGGTGAAGGGCCGCACACGCAGCTTCACGATCGGCGATGGCGGGGCGGGCCCGGTCGCTGGCCAGCTGAAGGCGGCGCTGCTCGACATCCAGAACGGGCGCGCGCCCGACCGGCACGGCTGGCTCGACCGGCTGTTCTGAGCAGCGGACGACCTGCGGCTCCTCATCCGGCCTGCAGGCCACCTTCTCCCCGTACATGGGCGAAGGAGAGTCGCGGCAAGCGCCTTGCCTAAAAACCCCTGTCCCCGAAAAGCGTAGGGCGATGGGACGGATTCCGCGTCACATCAAGAGGTAAGCCCAGGCCGACACGCTGATGACGCCGAGCGCCGTTGTCAGCGTGATGGTCGAGGAAGCGAGGCCGTGGCCGACATTGAAATGGTTGGCGATCAGCCAGGCATTGACGCCGGTCGGCACAGACGAGGTCAGGACGAGGGCGGCGGTCCAGCTGTCGCTGAGGCCAAGAAGATGGCAGGCGGCGAAGACGGCGCCCGGAAGCACGATGAGCTTCAGCATGCTGGTGACGGTGGCAAGTCCGGTATTGCCGGCAAGTCCGTATTTGTCGAGCGCCATGCCGATCGAGACGAGCGCGGCGGGCGCGGCAACCCCGGCAAGCTGATCGACGACGATCTTCGCCGGCCCGCCGAGCGGCTGGCCGAGGAGATGGAAAAGGGCGCCGAAGGCGAGGCCGATCACCAGCGGATTGCGGACGAGGTTGCGGCCGACGCCCGCCAGGAGCTTGACGAGGCCCTGCCGCGGGCGGCCACTGGTCTTCTGATCGGCGCGATCCATCAGCACGGTCCCGGCGATCATCATCACCGGCAGATGCACGGAAAGCAGGATCGAGAGCGCGACGATTCCCTCTTCTCCCACCACGCGCGAAACCAGCGGCAGCCCGATGAACACCGTGTTGGCGAAGGCGGACGAGACGCCCGCCAGCACACCCATGCGCTGATCGCGGCCGAAGCCGAGGGTTGCTGCCAGATGGCCGATGGTCCAGGTAACGGCGACGCCGGAGAAATAGGCGACCCAGAGCGGCCAGGGCGACCCCTCTTTGAAATCCGCCTCGGCAATGGTGCGGAACAAAAGGACCGGCACGGCCACCCGGAAGACGAAGTCGCCGAGCGCCTCGCCTACGGCCGGCTTCAGGTAGCCGAACTTCACGATCAGCCAGCCGGTCAGGATCAGCACGAAGATCGGGAGCACATTCAAGAAAACTTCGGACATGCGCGAGCCTTATCACGACGTTTCGGCTTGAACCGACCGATCGCGATCGATTCCGGAGAGCAGGTCGGGGGGAGCGCGCCCGGGGCCGCGCATTTGTGATTCATGCAGATACCGACGCATAGACCCGTTTGAGCGACGGAAGCAAGGCAGCGATTGAGGGAAAGGCGCCCCAGCTGCGACCATTTGCACCCGGAACATTCAGTCGTCACAAAGCGTTGCGACCGAGGACGGGAACAACAGGAATGTCGAGCGAACATCCGACCTATTCGCACAAGGACGACGACCCGCATCTGACCGATGACGATCTGGCGCTAAAGGTCCTGCGTTTCCTTCGCTACGCAACTTTCATCGACACGAGCGACATAGACGTCATTGCCCTCGGTAACATGGTGGTCTTGTCCGGTACGGTCGCGCGCGAAGCGGATATCGCCTGTGCCGGCGAGGCAGCGGCCTCGGTCATCGGCGTCCAGAGCGTCGAGAACCGGCTGACGGCGCGGCCGGGCGAAGCGGCGGGCTGAGCAGCGGAAGACCGCGGAGGACAAGCCATGAAGGACAGCATCGAAAAGCGCATTGAACTTGCAGCTCCGATCGACAGGGTCTGGCGCGCCTTGACCGATCATGAGGCCTTCGGCGAATGGTTTCGCGTCAAGCTCGACGGCCCCTTCGTCGTCGGTCAGGTCACGACCGGCGAGATCACCTATCCCGGCCACGAAGGCGTCAAGTGGACCTCGGTGACGGAGCGGATGGAGGCGCCGCGGCTCTTTGCCTTTCGCTGGCCGCACTCCGAAGATCCGGATGCCGATTTTTCGAGCTCACCTTCGACACGCGTCGAATTCCACCTCAAACCCACGACCAAGGGTACGCATCTGACGATCACCGAAGCGGGCTTCGGCTCGCTGCCGGAGGAGCGACGCGAGGAGGCGGTTTGCAACAACGAGAAGGGATGGGAGATCCAGACCCAGAACATCAAGGCCTTTGTCGAACCCTGATTCGGCAGCGACACGTCACGATCATTGGCCCAGACTCGGCTGAGAACCCGGCGTTGACGTTCGCCGCCGCCGCGATACCTTTGCGACGAGGGAGGCCAGCGGATGTGCGGACGCGTCTACATCAAGAGCAATCTCGACGGTCTGTTGCGCGAATTCTCCTTCGCCGAGCGGGAAGCGGTCGAGGGGATGGCCAACCAGTTCCCGCGCTATAATGGCGCCCCCTCGCTCTACTATCCGATCATCATCACCGAGGTGATCCGCGACCCGGACGTGTTCGGTCCGACCTTTGTCAGCGCCGGCTGGGGCCTGATACCGCGATTTACGAAGGCGCAGGCGCCCGGCCGGGCGCCGCCGATCAATGCGCGCCGCGAGGGAATCTCGACCGTCGGCCTGTTCAAGGAGGCTTATCGCCGTCGGCGCTGCCTGATTCCGATCGACGGCTTCTTCGAGTGGAGGGATATCTACGGCACCGGCAAGAACAAGCAGCCCTATGCGATCGCCATGAGCTCCGGCGCGCCCTTCGCGCTTGCCGGCCTCTGGGACACCTGGCGCGACCCGAAGACCGACGAGGACATCCGCACCTTCTGCGTCATCACCTGCCCGGCGAACGAGATGATCGCGACGATCCACGACCGCATGCCGGTGATTCTGCAACGGGAGGATTATGAGCGCTGGCTTTCGCCGGAATCCGATCCGTCCGATCTGATGAAGCCGTTTCCGGCGGAGCTGATGACGATGTGGCCGATCGACCGAAGGGTCGGCTCGCCGAGGTATGAGGCAGCGGATATTCTTGATCCGATCGACCCCGGCGAGGAGTGAGCGCTGAGCGGCAGCGTCACAGCCACTTCTAAAACCCTGTCATCCGCGCAGGCCAGGCGCCTCCTGGCCGGTGCGCTCGACGTACTCGGTATAGCCGCCGCCATATTGTTGAATGCCGTCCGGCGTGAGTTCCAGTACCCGGTTGGACAGTGCCGACAGAAAACGGCGGTCGTGCGAAACGAACAGCATCGTGCCCTCGTAGGCGGAGAGCGCCTTGATCAGCATCTCCTTGGTATCGAGGTCGAGGTGGTTGGTCGGCTCGTCGAGGACCAAGAAATTCGGCGGGTCGAACAGCATTGCGGCCATCACCAGCCGCGCCTTCTCGCCGCCGGAGAGCACCCGGCAACGCTTCTCGACGTCGTCGCCGGAAAAGCCGAAACAGCCGGCCAGCGCTCTAAGCGGCGCCTGCCCGGCCCTGGGAAAGCGTTCCTCCAGCCATTGCAGGATGGTGCTGTCGCCGTCGAGCAGGTCCATGGCGTGCTGCGCGAAGTAGCCCAGCTTGACGCTGGCGCCGAGTGACACGTTGCCCTTGTCCGGCTGGGCAGTGCCGGTGACGAGCTTGAGCAGCGTCGACTTTCCGGCGCCGTTGATGCCCATGATGCACCAGCGTTCGCGCCGGCGCACCATGAAGTCGAGGCCGTCATAGATCGTCCGGCTGCCATAGGACTTGTGCACGTTCTTGAGGTTGACGACGTCTTCGCCGGAGCGCGGTGCCGGCAGGAAATCGAAGGCGACCGTCTGGCGGCGGCGCGGCGGCTCGACGCGGTCGATCTTATCGAGCTTCTTGACGCGGCTCTGGACCTGCGAGGCATGCGAGGCGCGGGCCTTGAAGCGCTCGATGAACTTGATTTCCTTGGCGAGCATCGCCTGCTGGCGCTCGAACTGGGCCTGCTGCTGCCGCTCGTTCAGCGCCCGCTGCTCCTCGTAGAAGCCGTAATCGCCGGAATAGCTCGTCAGCGCACCGCCGTCGATTTCGATGATCCTGGTGACGATCCGGTTCATGAACTCGCGGTCATGAGAGGTCATCAGCAGGGCGCCGTCATAGTTTTTCAAAAAATCTTCCAGCCAGATCAGGCTCTCGAGATCGAGGTGGTTGCTCGGTTCGTCGAGCAGCATCACGTCCGGGCGCATCAGCAGGATGCGGGCGAGCGCCACGCGCATCTTCCAGCCGCCCGACAGCTTGGCGACGTCGCCGTCCATCATCTCCTGGCTGAAGCTCAGCCCGGCCAGGACCTCGCGGGCACGTCCCTCCAGCGCATAGCCGTCAAGCTCCTCGTAGCGCGCCTGCACCTCGCCATAGCGATCGATGATCGCGTCCATCTCGTCCATCCGGTCGGGATCCGACATGGCCGCCTCGAGTTCGCGCAGCTCCGCCGCGACGGCGCTGACCGGACCCGCCCCTTCCATCACCTCGGCAACCGCCGACCGCCCGGCCATGTCGCCGACATCCTGGTCGAAATAGCCGATCGTCACGCCCTTCTCGACCGAAACCTGCCCCTCGTCGGGCACTTCCTCGCCGGTTATCATCCGGAAGAGCGTCGTCTTTCCCGCCCCGTTCGGGCCGACAAGCCCGATCCTCTCGCCGCGGTTCAAGGCGGCCGAGGCTTCGATGTAGAGAATGCGGTGACTGTTGGACTTGCTGATATTCTCGATACGGATCATGGGGAAGATGGCCTGGTGGGATTGCGCGCACCCCTATGCCACGGGTCGGTGCCGCTGTCACGCGATCCGCGCATCTTGCCGGCGCCGAGGCTCGGCGAGCAACGCTTCGAGGCGCGTCCTGCTTCGTTGAAGAGATTCTAACAACCCTGCGAAGCTCGAAGAGCGAAGCAGAATGGCGGACAGAGAGGGATTCGAACCCTCGATACGCTTTCACGTATACACGCGTTCCAGGCGTGCGCCTTCAACCACTCGGCCACCTGTCCATCCGTCTGCAGCCGTTGGTCAGTCCGGCTGGATGGGGGAGTGAGACTCCACCGCGCTGCCGGCATAACCCGGTAGACGGGCGCGATATATACCGATGATTGGCGCCGGATCAACTGCTTTCTGACAGATTGTTGACATCGCGCGAGAAGTCGTGGGCGCGGTCCGCCATTGCGCTTGCCGAGCGGCGCGCCTATCTCTTTGGACGCGACTCGCAAAAGCGTGAATCGGCCTCGCGCCAGGACGCACGGCGTGATTGCGCAATGGCTTGAAGCGATCGACAGGCGCAGGGGGAGATACCTGGCCGGAGGAGGGTGAATGCGGCTCTTGCTGCGGTTTGCAAGCTTTGTCGCGCTGGCGGCCGCCGTGCTTGCCGGCACTGTCGATTCGATCCAGTCTGTGGCGGCTTCCGAGCCGGTGCTGACGCCGCTTGCGGAGGGGGTCGCGCTGCTCGGGTCCGACGCGCTCAACTGGGTGCAATCGCTGCAGCGAACCGATGCCGGACCCGCCATCTGGCTGACCCCCCTGCATTGGGTCCTCATGCAGCCCGCCTTCGCCGTTCTGCTTGTCATCGCCCTCCTCCTGTGGATGGCGGGCTACAAGAAGAAGCCGGCCGCGGGACGTTTTGCGGCCTGAAGCCGCCCCGCGTCGCTCAACGCTTTCGGTGCATCGAAAGGATGCCTCAGATGTTTCTGATCGATATGTTCAACAAAAAGTCCATCCTGCCCGACGCCGAAACCGCGCTTTCCGGCCGCGCCGAGGAAATCCCGACGGCTGCGGCGCACTTCATCTCCCGCCGGCCGCTGAAAGGCCCCTATCCGGACGGCATGAAGAAGGTGCTGTTCGGCATGGGCTGCTTCTGGGGCGCCGAGCGGCTCTTCTGGCAGATCCCCGGCGTCCATGTGACCGCAGTCGGCTATTCCGGCGGACTGACCCCGAATCCGACTTACCAGGAGACGACGACGGGGCTGACGGGCCATGCGGAGGTGGTGCTGGTCGTCTACGACCCGGAAAAAGTGTCGCTTGCCCGCCTGCTCAAGACCTTCTTCGAGGAGCACGATCCGACCCAGGGCATGCGGCAGGGCAACGATATCGGCACGACCTATCGCTCGGCCATCTATGTCTTCGACGAGGAGCAGCTAGCCGAGGCGAATGCCGCCCGCAACGCCTTCAGGAGGGCGCTCAACGCCTTCAACCACGGCCGCGAGATCACAACGGAAATCGCGATCGCCGGACCCTTCTACTTCGCCGAGGAGTATCACCAGCAATATCTCGCCAAGAACCCCGGCGGCTATTGCGGCCTGCGCGGCACCGGCGTCAGCTGCCCGATCGGCTGAGCGAAATCCGCGGTCATCTTGCACCCGTCGCCGGGTCTCAGCAGGGAGCCGGCGGCATCTTTACCATCTGAAAAATTTTGGATGTTTTTTTGCATAAGCCGTGCAAGGATGCCGCCACCCAAGCCTTAAACAGAAGAGGGGCGGGTTCCGCGGACAGGCTCTGCCCGCCGCCGGAAAACCCGAAAAGATCCAATTGCGACAACAGGGCTGCAAGATGAAAAAAACCATTCTCGGTCTCTTTGCGTTCTCGATGATGTCGGCGACGGCGCTGGCCGCCGACGTCAAGCCGGCGCTCATCTACGACCTCGGCGGCAAGTTCGACAAATCCTTCAACGAAGCGGCCTTCAACGGCGCCGAAAAGTTCAAGGCCGAGTCGGGCATCGAATACCGCGAATTCGAAATCGCCAATGACGCCCAGCGCGAACAGGCGCTGCGCCGCTTCGCCAGCGACGGCAACAGTCCGATCGTCATGGCCGGCTTCAACTGGGCCGCATCGCTCGAGAAGATCGCAGCGGAATATCCGGATACGAAATTCGCCATCATCGACATGGTGGTCGAAAAGCCGAACGTCAAATCGATCGTCTTCAAGGAGCAGGAAGGCTCCTACCTCGTCGGCGTGCTCGCCGGGCTCGCCTCCAAGTCGAAGACCGTCAGCTTCGTCGGCGGCATGGACATTCCGCTGATCCACAAATTCGCCTGCGGCTATGTCGGCGGCGCCAAGTCGGTGGGCGGGGACGTCAAGGTGCTCGAGGCCTATACGGGCACCACGCCGGACGCCTGGAACGATCCGGTGAAGGGCGGTGAAATCGCCAAGTCGCAGATCGATCAGGGCGCGGACGTCGTCTACCACGCCGCCGGCGGCACCGGTGTGGGCGTATTGCAGGCGGCAGCGGATGCGGGCAAGCTCGGCATCGGCGTCGACTCCAACCAGAACATGCTGCAGCCGGGCAAGGTGCTGACCTCGATGCTGAAGCGCGTCGACGTCGCCGTCTACGACGCCTTCACGGCGGCAAAGGACGACAAGTTCGAATTCGGCATCTCCAACCTCGGCCTCAAGGAAGACGGCGTCGGCTATGCGCTCGACGAGCACAACAAGCCGCTGATCACGCCGGAAATGCTCGATGCGGTCGAGAAGGTGAAGGCCGACATTATCGCCGGCAAGGTGCAGGTGCACGACTACATGACGGACGAGACCTGCCCGTACTGATTGGCCCGTACTGATCGGAAAAGACGATCGGAGGCCGCCGGTTCGCATGGGCCGGCGGCTTTTTGCTGCCTCAAATCAATAGTGCGGCGGTCGCGTCACGGGAATCGCCTCTCGGGCTTGTTCCTCAAGGTTCAAGAAACGCTCGGCCAGTCGGTCGAGCTTAGCTCGCGTCTGCTCGACCACTTTCCATTGTTCGGCAAGCTGATCTGAAAGCTCCTCGATGGTCTTCGCCTGATGCGCCATCGTTTCTTCCAAACGGAGGATCCGGTTCTCCATGTCGCTCATGCGCTTCTCCATTTCTTTCTCAGTTCTGCACGCAGATGGTTCATGCCATGCAGATGGTCCAGCCCGGCGGCGCCGTCAAGCGATTAGCCGCGTGCCCCGGCTGTGACGGCGTTCACAGCGGAGAAGCCGGGATCGCGTGCTGAGAGCCTCTTGTGCAGGTGCACCATCATGCCGGCGGCAAAGAGCGGCGTCAGCAGGTTGAGGAGCGGCACGGCCAGGAAGGCCGCGACCACGAGGCCCGCCAGAAACACCGTCGCACGATGCTTGACGCGGAAGAGCCGCGCCTCGGCCGGCGAGCGGTGGCGCATGGCGGCGAACTCGAAGAACTCGCGCCCGAGCAGATAGCCGTTGACGAGGAAGAAGGCGATCAGGTTGACGCCCGGCACGAGCAACAAAAAAAGCGCGACGATGTTGCCGAGTATGACGACGCCGAGGAATTTCACCGAGCTTACCATAGCTTCGGCGAGCGGCAGCGGGGTGCCCGGCGGCTCGGCCGGATAATCTCGTTTCTCGACCACTTCGGCCACATCGTCGAGAAAGAAGCCGGCGATCAGCGCCGTCACCGGGGCGAGCAACAGCGCCAAGGCAAGAGCGAGGCCGAGGCTCGCGAAAATCCCGACGACGAAGGTGATCCAGCCGGTCCATTCGGGCGTGCCGGGCATCAGCACGTCGATCCATGGCAGGGCAAGCCAGACGAACAGCTCGCGCAGCGCAAACCAGAGGGCGACGAGCGCCAGCAGCGTCAGCCCGATGACCTTCCAGAACACCGAACGCGTCTCCGCAGCAAAGAGATTGGCGAAGGCGAGCCGCGCCGATTCGAGAATCATGGGTGGTCTCCATTCAGGACAAGTGCGATCGATGTAGGCAGCCGCATCGCCGGCGGCAAGGCACTTGCGCCGCGCTCTCTTGCGATGCACCTAAGAATCTGGCGCTGGCAAACGCAATGCAGGGCGATATGCTAAGGCTGAATCCGGCTTGGGTCCGCTACGCCGGGCCGCCGAGAAGCCAAGGGGAAACGCCATGACCAATCAAAAGACGCTCGCCAGCCTTGCTGTTCTCGTGCAATCGGGACAATTGGATCCGGTCGCGCTCACCGAGGATACCCTTACCCGGATCGAAAACCATGCCGACAAGTCGATCTTCATCGGGCTAACGCGCGATCGCGCGGAGCGAGAGGCGAAGGCGGCCTCCGAACGGATCAGTGCCGGCCGCTCGCTCGGCCTGCTCGACGGCCTGCCGGTCGCCTGGAAGGATCTCTTCGATCTCGCCGGCAGCGTCACGACGGCGGGCTCAGTCGTGCTGAAGGACAATCCTCCGGCCGCCGCCGACGCGGCGGTCGTCGCGGCGCTCGGCGGTGCCGGCATGGTGAGCGTCGGCCGCACCAATATGAGCGAGTTCGCCTTTTCCGGCCTCGGCGTCAACCCGCATTACGGCACGCCTCGCAATCCGAGATCGGCGGACGTCCAGCGCATTCCCGGCGGCTCCTCCTCCGGCTCGGCGGCGGCGGTCGCCGCCGGGCTCGTGCCGTTGGCAATCGGCACCGACACCGGCGGATCGGTGCGCATTCCGGCGGCCATGACTGGCATCGTCGGCTACAAGGCCACGCGCGGCCGCTATGCGATGAAAGGCGTCTTTCCACTCGCCCAGAGCCTCGATTCGCTCGGACCCCTCTGCCACACCGTGCAGGACGCCGTCTGGGCAGACGCGGCCATGCACAGCCTGACGGCGCCGGTGATCCGCCGCGCCGAGCTTGCCGATCTTTCGCTCGTCATCCCCGAGACGATCGTCTTCGACGAGGCGGAGGCCGAGGTCGTCTCCGTCTTCGAGGCAGCGATCAAGAGGCTCGAGACAGCCGGAGTCCGGGTGCGGCGACAAGCCTTCCCGAGCTTCGCCGAAATCTTCGATCTGACGGCGCGGCACGGCGCACTGATAACGGCGGAGGCTTATGCGCTGCATCGCGAGCGGCTTGCCGGACCGGAGGCGGCCCGCATAGACCCGCGCGTCGTCGTCCGGACCCGCCTCGGCGAGAAGACTACCGTCAGCGACTATATCGCCCTTCTTGATGTCCGCGACCGGCTGATCCACCAGACGGTCGACAGCCTCAAGCCCGGCGAACTGATCGCGCATCCGACAGTGCCACACGTGGCGCCGGTGGTCGATCCGCTGCTTGCCAACGACGATCTCTTCATCAAGGTCAATGCCAAGACGCTTCGCAATACGTCGATCGGCAATTTTCTCGACTTCTGCGGCGTTTCCATTCCTTGCGGCACAGGCGCCGCCGGCATGCCGGTCGGCTTCCTCGTCTCCGCACCGCACCACCAGGATGACCGGCTACTTTCGGCTGCGCTTGCCCTTGAGGCGCCGATTCGGGGCGGCGCATGATCGTCTGCTTCGATATCGGCGGATCGGCGATCAAAGGCGCGATCACCCACTCGCCGGAGCGGATCTTCCCCCTGCCCCGCCGGACGACGCCGCTCAACGATTTCCGCCGCTTCGTCGAAGCCATGGAATCGGTGCTCGACGAGGCGGGCGGACTGCCCGACCGGATCGCCATCTCGATCACCGGCGTCATCGACCCTGAGACGCGACGCATCAAATGCGCCAACATCCCCTGCATCGACGGGCGTGAACTGACCGCCGAACTCGAGGCGGCGCTGCACCTGCCCGTGGTGATCGCCAACGATGCCGATTGCTTCGCCCTGGCGGAAGCCGGGATCGGCGCCGGTCGTGGCCACCGCATCGTTTTCGGCGCGATCCTCGGCACCGGCGTCGGCGGCGGCCTGGTTGTCGATGGCAGGCTGATCAATGCCGATGGCGGCTTTGCCGGCGAATGGGGGCACGGGCCGGTGGCTGCGTCCCAAGCGGGGCACCCACCGATTGCCATCCCGACCTTCGACTGCGGCTGCGGCCAGCGCGGCTGCCTCGATACCGTCGGCGGCGCCCGCGGGCTCGAGCGTCTGCACGAGATGATCCATGGTAGGACGCTTGCCAGCCATGAGATTGTCGAGGCCTGGCAGAAGGGAGAGACCGAGGCGGCGCGAACGATCGACATCTTCGTCGACCTCGTCAGTTCTCCGCTGGCACTCGTCATCAATATTACCGGCGCGACCATCGTACCCGTCGGAGGCGGCCTATCCAATTCCGAGGCGCTCCTTGCCGAACTGGACATGGCGGTGCGTCAACGCATCCTCCGCCGCTTCGAAAGACCTCTGGTGGTGCGCGGCGAATGCCGAGTGGAACCGGGGCTGATCGGCGCCGCCCTGCTGGGCTTCGGAGGGAAAGGCTGATGAGCGGTGTTCTGCTCGAGGTCTGCGTTGACGATGCTGAAGGTCTGGCGGCCGCAGTCGAGGGTGGCGCCGATCGCATCGAACTCTGCTCGGCGCTTGCGGTCGGCGGCCTGACACCGAGCGCCGGCCTGATGGCCCTTGCCGGCCTGACACCTGTACCAGCCTATGCGATGATCCGCCCGCGCCCCGGCGACTTCATCTTCGGCCGCATCGAGCTCGACCTGATGCGCCGCGACATCGACGCGGCGCGCACCGCGGGGCTTGGCGGCGTCGTGCTCGGCGCATCGCTTCCCGACGGCCGGCTCGACGCACGGGCGCTCGCCGAACTGACCGGCCATGCCGCCGGGCTTGGCCTGACGCTGCACCGGACCTTCGACCTGGTGCCGGATTTCGCAGAAGCGATATCGATCGCAATGGAGCTCGGCTTCGAGCGCATCCTGACCTCGGGTGGCGCAAGGACTGCACCGGAAGCCGTCGATACATTGGCGCGCCTCGTCGAACTGGCCGCCGGCCGGCTGTCAGTCATGCCCGGCTCCGGCGTCACCATCGACACGCTTGGTCTTTTCCTGCCGAGGCTCGCCGTGATGGAAGTCCATTCCTCCTGCTCAATTCGTGAGCCGACCAAGGACAGGCGGATGGTAGAGATGGGATTCGCACCGCCGGAGCGTCGCCGCACGGATGCGGCGACTGTCAGGGCGATGAAGGCGCGGCTCGACAAAGTACGTTTTGGGCAATGAGAGTCTGAGAGTCGCCGCCGCTCATCCGGCCTGCCGGCGACAACGCTCCGCCCAAAATTCCTTATCCCCGCTATTCAGTCCGGAGACATGGGTGACACTTGTTCGGAGACATGGGTGACAGGGTGGTAGCGGCTATTTGCGGGCGAGGTCAATGGTGGCGATGGGTTTGGCGCCACTTCACGGCTTGTCGTCCTCGAAAGACTCTGCGCCTTTTCGACGACATGCCTCAAGCGGCAAAGACCACCTCTCCGCCGATCCAGGTCGATTTCATGCCGAGCTCCGCCGTCAGCAGCACGAAATCGGCATCGGTGCCGGGCAAGAGCCGCCCCTTGTGCGAGGCGATGCCCATCACGTCGGCCGGATAGGCGGAGGCCATGCGGATCGCTTCCTCGATCGGCAGGCCGAGCTTCTCGTGCGCGAAGCGGACGGAGGAGAGCATGTCTATGTCGGCGCCGGCGAGCGTGCCGTCGGCAAGCGTCAGGCGTCCGTCCTTGCGTAGGATCTCGCGGCCATTCAGGAAGAAGCTCGTCATATCAGTGCCGATCGGCGACATCGCATCGGTGACCAGGAAGATCTGCCCCGGTCCCCGCTTGCCGCGCAGCGCAATCCCCATCGAAGCCGGATCGACGTGGAAGCCATCGGCAATCAGCCCGGCATGCAGCGTGCCGGTCGCAAGCGCTGCGCCGACGACCCCCGGTTCGCGGTGGCCGAGCCCGCTCATGGCGTTGAAGAGATGCGTGACAGTCCGGGCGCCGGCCTTCGCATAGGCGCAAGCCGTCTCGAAGCCGACATCCGTATGCCCGAGGCTGACTACGGCGCCAGCGGCGGCAAGGGCCCGTACCTGCTCTTTCGTCGCATTTTCCGGAGCGACGGTGACCATCAGAGCGCCGAGCGCCTTCACGCAGGCGAGCATCTCGGCCAGATCGGTGTCCTCCATCGGGCGGATCAGCGCGGCATCGTGAGCTCCGTTGCGGGCGACGGAAAGATGCGGGCCTTCGAGATGCAGGCCGAGGAAACCGGGCACCGCCGCGCCCCTGGCCGCGAGCCCGGCCTCGATTGCGGCGGCGCGGACTTCGCGCGTGTCGGTGATCAGCGTTGGCAGCAGCGCCGTCGTGCCGAATTTCGCATGCGCCGTACAAATTTGCCGGATACCGTCGAGGGTCGGCTGCTCGTTGAGCAGCGCGCCGCCGCCGCCGTTGACCTGCAGGTCGATGAAGCCGGGTACGACAAGGAGGCCGCGCGCGTCCATCGTCTCCGCCTCGCCGGCAGCGACACCGGCCGGAACGATCCCTTTGACGTGCCCCGCCTCGATGATGAGCGCGGCGCCGTCGTGCCAATCGATGCCGTCGAAAATCCGTCCACCGGTGATCTTCTTTCTCGCAGTCATCGTGTCTCCGTTACCTTCTTCAGGCTCGCCGGTGCATCCGGGTTGAGACCGCGCGAACGCGACCAGGCTTCAACGAAACCGTAGAACGGCAGGATCAGCGCTAGCGCGTCGGTGATCGGGTGGCCGGTCTCGACGAAGGGCAGGCGCTTCGCCTTTGTTGCGCGCGAGGAAGTGACATGCACCACCGCACCCTTGGCGCTCATGCCGTCGGCGATTTCCGTGACCGAGGCTTCCGCCGCATCGCGGGCCGCCAGCACCAGCACGGGGAAGCGGGCTTCAACGAGCGCCACCGGTCCGTGCAACACTTCCGCCGCGGAATAGGCCTCGGCATGCATGCCGGACGTCTCCTTGAATTTCAGCGCCGCCTCGCTGGCGATCGCCAGCGCCGGGCCGCGACCCAGGACGTAGAGCGATTCGGCCTCGCCGAGATCGGCGGCGAAATCCTGCCAGTCGAGCTTCACCGCCTTGGCGAACTGATTCGGCAGATCGGCAACGGCGCGCTTCAGTGCCGCATCACCCGTCCATTCGCCGAGAACGGCAAGTCCCGCGACGATCGAGTTAACATAGGATTTGGTGGCCGCAACGGCGAGTTCGGGACCGGCGAGAATATCGAGCGGGTGGCTACAGGCCTCGGCGATCGGCGAGGGCAGCGTGTTTGTCAATGCAATCGAGACGGCGCCGGCCCGCGTTGCCGCCTCGGCCATCGCGACGATGTCGGGGCTCTTGCCCGACTGCGAGATGGCGATCGCCGCGGCGCCGCCGAGCTTCAGTTCGGCGCCGTAGATCGAGGCAAGCGACGGTCCAAGCGAGGCGACCGGCCGGCCGGCCTGCAGTTCGATCGCGTATTTCAGAAACAGCGCCGCATGGTCGGAGGAGCCGCGGGCGATCGTCACCAGAAAGGCCGGATCCTGGGCGCGCAGCGCCGAACCGGCGGCGGCGAGTGTCGCAGCCGAGCGGTCGAGCAATCTTGCGGCGGCCTCGGGAATCTCGTCGATCTCTCGCCGCATATTGGTCTGCATCGTCAGGTCCTTTCTTTCACGGCGCGGCTCAGCTTTCCGGGATCGTCAGCTCCGCGACAAAGTCATAGGTGTCGCCCCGATAGAGTGAGCGGGTGAATTCCACCACGCGCCCCGAAGCGAGGTAGGAGACGCGCTCGATCGAAAGGCCAGCCGCACCGACGGCGACGCCCAGCATCGTCGCATCGGGGTTCTTGATGTTGCAGGCGGAAATCCGCTGCACGGCGCGGACCGGTCGGGCATGCGACTTTTCGAGCGCGGAATAGAGCGATGAGGTGACGGCAAGCGGATCGGGGACGAATTCCGCCGAAACGCAGGCGCGTTCGATCGCAAGCGGCATGTCGTCGGCGATGCGCAGGCGCCCGAGACGGGCGACCAGCGCGTCGGCGGGAAGGCCGAGCGTCATCATCTCGTCCGGCGACGGATGGAAAAGTCCGCGCTCCAGCCATTCGGCGCGGGTATTGAGACCGCGCCGCGCCATGTCTTCGGTGAAGGAGGTAAGCCGCGACAGCGACTGCTCGACGCGCGAGACCGGCCGCACCACGAAGGTGCCGGAGCCGTGACGGCGGACCAGCAGACCGTCGCGCACCAGGTCGTCGACGGCCTTGCGGACGGTGACGCGGCTTACATTGGCGTAGTCGGCGAGGTCCCGCTCGGCGGGCAGCGCATCGCCATGATTGAGCTTGCCGGACATGATCGCCTCTTCGAGCGATTGCCGGAGCTTGAGATAAAGCGGGCCCGCACCGCCTGACTGCAGGCTTTCGAGAGGCAGGATGGCGGCAAGCTGCTGGTTCATGCGACGGCCTCCGGCCGCGCCCCGAAGCGGGCGGCGGCGAGCGCCACGGCGCCGGCCAGCGCGTCGGCCTGCGCTTCGACGAAGAGCGGCTGGTGGCGTTCGGCGAGCCAGGGGCGGTAAAGCGGCGCCAGCCCGCCGAGCAGGCAGATCGTCCGGCTGCCGCCGGCAACCACCACATCGAGCGCCTCGTCCACGGTCGTCGCGGCCGCCTTGAGCAAACACGCCGCCACCGGATCGCCGCGCCCGGCATGGTCGAAGACGCGCGGAGCGTAGCGGCCGAACTCGCCGGGCTTCGCCAGCCGGGCGAAATCGACGACGTCGCGCGGATCATTGTTGAACTCCGCCAGCACGGAATCGGTCACCGGCGATGCTTCATGGATGCCGTCGTAGGCGAGCAGGCTTTCCTGCAGCAGGGCATGGCCGATGCGGGCACCACTGCCATGGTCGCCGATCGTAAAACCCCAGCCGCCGAGATAGCTCACCGTTTCGCCCTGGCGGGCGATGTAGATCGTGCCGGTTCCAAGTATGGCAACCGCACCGTCCTTGTCGCCAAGCGCCCCCTGCAGGGCGATCAGCCCGTCGGATTCGATATCGGCCGCGGCAAAGGGCAACCGCCGCTTCACATAATGGACGGCATCGCCAACATTGTGGCCCGCAACGCCGAGGATGGCGCGGGAAGCAACGATGCCAGCCGGGTCAAGGCCCGCATCCTCTAAGGCGGCGCGCGCCGCGTCGACAATATTCTGCAGCGCCGTTTCGGGATCGGTGAGAATATTGGCGGCACCGGATTTGCCGCGGCCGAGAATACGCCCATCCGGGCCCGCAACCGCCGCCCGGCAACTCGTTCCGCCGCCATCGATTCCGATCAGATAGGATGTCATAGCCACCTCCGCCGTCTAACATACCAAAAAAATACCATTAACCAAGTACGATTCCGTCGAGCCGAGGGCATTTCAGTTATATCGCTGATTTTATGCGAATAATTTTAAGACATCAGTTTTTATTTAGCCAAACGTTAAATTTCTCCTAGACAATTGGTATTTTTTTGGCATTAATTTGGGAGAGAGGAGAACGACGCGATGCCGGCAGCCAAGACCGAACAGCGCCACGATAACGCCAAAGGCCTGGACACGATGGATCCGGCGCTGGCGCTTCGCGTTCTCGCTTCCGGCCAGCAGGCGGCAGCCAAGGCGGTCGATGCGGCGGTCGAGTCGATTGCGGCCGCGGCTGCAGTTGCCGCAAGCGTGCTTTCCGCCGGCGGCCGGCTCGCCTATGCGGGCGCCGGCAGCTCCGGCCTGATGGCCATGGCGGACGCCCTCGAACTGCCGGGCACCTATGGCATTTCCCAGGAACAGATCATCATTCTTCTCGCCGGCGGCGCCGCAAGCCTGAGCGATCTCGCCGGCGGCTACGAGGACGATACCGAGCTTGCACGCGACGACATCCGCAAGGCCGGCATTCAGACCGGCGACTGCCTGATCTCGGTCTCCGCCAGTGGCTCGACCCCCTACGCGCTTGCCGCCGCCGACGAGGCGAGGCAGCGCGGCGCCAAGGTCATCGGCGTGGCCAACAACGGGGGCGCGCCGCTCTTCGAGAAAGCAGATGTCGCAATCCTGCTGCAGACGCCGCCGGAGGTGATTTCCGGCTCGACGCGGATGGGCGCCGGCACGGCACAGAAGATCGCCTTCAACATGTTCTCGACGCTCGTCGGAATCCATCTCGGCCACGTGCTCGACGGCCACATGGTCAATCTGCGGGCCGACAATATCAAGCTTCGCGGCCGTGCCGTGCGGATCGTCTCGGACATCACCGGCGTCGGCGCCGACGAAGCCGAAAGGCTGATCGATGAAACTTCCGGATCGGTCAAGCTGGCGATCCTGCTCGCCTCCGGCGCCAAGGATGTGGTGGCGGCCGAGACGGCACTCGATAAGGCCAATCAGAATTTGCGCCGGGCGATCGCCATCGTCTCGGCCTGAACGATAAACTGGGATCCAAAACGCGCCGTGGCGGCGCCTATAAGAGGGAGAACCTGAATGACCCGTACGACAATCAAAGGCTTGCTGCTTGCATCGAGCATTCTCGGCTCGGCCGGACTTGCGCAGGCGCAGGACGTGACGCTGACCATCGAGAGCTGGCGCAATGACGACCTGGCGATCTGGCAGGAAAAGCTCATCCCCGCTTTTGAAGCCAAGAACCCCGGCATCAAGATCGTCTTCTCGCCGTCCGCGCCGACCGAGTACAACGCGGCGCTGAACGCCAAGCTCGACGCAGGCTCGGCCGGCGACCTCATCACCTGCCGCCCGTTCGACGCCTCGCTCGAACTCTATAACAAGAAGCACCTCGCCGACCTGACCGGATTGCCGGGCATGGAGAACTTCTCCGACGTCGCCAAGTCCGCCTGGACGACCGATGACGGCAAGGCGAGCTTCTGCGTGCCGATGGCCTCGGTCATCCACGGCTTCATCTACAACAAGGACGCCTTCGACCAGCTCAAGCTTTCCGTGCCGACGACCGAGGAGGAGTTCTTCGCCGTGCTCGACAAGATCAAGGCCGACGGCAACTACATCCCCATGGCCATGGGCACCAAGGATCTCTGGGAGGCCGCGACCATGGGCTACCAGAATATCGGCCCGAACTACTGGAAGGGCGAGGAAGGCCGCCTGGCGCTCATCAAGGGCGAGCAGAAGCTTACCGATGAGCCATGGGTCGAACCGTACCGCGTACTCGCCAAGTGGAAGGATTATCTGGGTGACGGCTTCGAGGCCCAGACCTATCCGGACAGCCAGAACCTCTTCACGCTCGGCCGCGCCGCGATCTACCCGGCCGGCTCCTGGGAAATCTCCGGCTTCAATACCCAGGCGCAGTTCAAGATGGGCGCATTCCCGCCGCCGGTGAAGAAGGCTGGCGACACCTGCTACATCTCCGACCACAACGATATCGGCATCGGCCTCAACGCCAAGAGCCCCAATGCGGAGGCCGCCAAGACCTTCCTGACCTGGGTCGCGTCGCCGGAATTCGCGGAGATCTACGCAAACGCCCTGCCCGGCTTCTTCAGCCTGAACTCGACCGCCGTGAAGATGACCGACCCGCTCGCCCAGGAATTCGTTTCCTGGCGTGAAAAGTGCAAGCCGACGATCCGCTCGACCTACCAGATTCTGTCGCGCGGCACGCCGAACCTCGAAAACGAGACCTGGGTGGAATCGGCCAACGTGATCAACGGCACCGACACGCCGGAAGTCGCCGCCAAGAAGCTGCAGGACGGCCTCGACAGCTGGTACAAGCCGGCAAAATAAGATCGAGTGGGGCGCGGCGCCAGGCTGGCTCCGCGCCCTGTTCGCTGCGCGAAGCATTTCTCGCGCCGAGAACGATGCCGCAGTTAGTACCGGCGCCCGGCCGGGCGGATCGGAAAGCGGCTGTGCCGACCATGTCCCTGACCGCGCCGCTTGATGCGCGAAGGACGCGGCAATTCGAGCGAAAATCGGGCTGTGCCGATAGCGGCAGTCCTTGAAGAAGCGGGCCAGAGGCCGATGAAACCAAGTGAAACCACAACGGACGTCAGCGAGCTGAAGCGCCCCCGCCGCTGGCATATCCTCGTCTTTCTGCTGCCGGCTCTGGTCGTCTACACGGCGGTGATGATCCTGCCGTTGATCGAGACGCTGCGGCAATCCTTCTACAACACCGTCGACGGCCAATATGGCTTCGTGGGGCTTGGCAATTTCAAGGTCCTGTTCGGCGATCCGCGCTGGGCGGCGGATTTCTGGAACGCCCTTCGGAACAACTTCGTTTTCTTCCTGATCCACATGGTGGTGCAGAATCCGATCGGCATTGCGCTCGCCGCCATGCTGTCGATCCCGAAGCTGCGCTTCAGTGCCTTCTACCGGACGGCGATCTTCCTGCCGACGCTCCTGTCCTTCGTCATCGTCGGCTTCATCTGGAAGCTCATACTCTCGCCGATCTGGGGCGTCGCCCCCTATCTGATGGATCTCGTCGGCCTCAAATGGCTGTTCGCGCCCTGGCTCGGCAGGCCCGATTCGGCGCTGATCGCCGTGTCGCTGATCTCGGTCTGGCAATATATCGGCATCCCGATGATGCTGATCTATGCGGCGCTCCTCAACATCCCCGACGAGGTGATCGAGGCGGCGGAACTCGACGGCGTCACCGGCTGGAGCCAGTTCTGGAAGATCAAGCTGCCGCTGATCCTGCCGGCGATCGGCATCATCTCGATCCTGACCTTCGTCGGCAACTTCAACGCCTTCGACCTGATCTACACGGTGCAGGGGGCGCTGGCCGGCCCGGACAAGTCGACGGACATTCTCGGCACCTTGCTCTACCGCACCTTCTTCGGGTTCCAGCTCCAACTCGGCGACCGGTCGATGGGCGCGACGATCGCGGCGATCATGTTCCTGATCATCTTGGCCGGCGTGTCGCTCTATCTCTTCGCCATCCAGCGCCGCATGCGCCGCTACCAGTTCTGAGGGGAGAGACCAGGATGTCGAAAGCAAGAACCTCCATCGCC
Organism: Sinorhizobium fredii USDA 257; assembly: GCF_000265205.3. Classification (NCBI taxonomy): domain Bacteria; kingdom Pseudomonadati; phylum Pseudomonadota; class Alphaproteobacteria; order Hyphomicrobiales; family Rhizobiaceae; genus Ensifer; species Ensifer fredii. The sequence continues at coordinate 6,288,472 of NC_018000.1, read as the reverse complement.
CGGACCGGCGCCGTCCATTTCGCGTTGATCGCCTACACGCTCGTGGCGCTGTTCCCGGTATTCCTGACGATCGCCAACTCATTCAAGAGCCGCAATGCGATCTTCCGCGAGCCGCTGGCGTTCCCGACGCCCGAGAGCTTCAGCCTGATCGGCTACGAGACGGTGCTGAAGCAGGGCGACTTCCTCGGCTATTTCCACAACAGCGTCGTCGTCACCGTCGTGTCGATTGCGCTCGTGCTGCTGTTCGGCGCCATGGCCGCCTTCGCGCTGTCCGAGTACCGGTTCCGCGGCAACACGCTGATGGGGCTCTATCTGGCGCTCGGCATCATGATCCCGATCCGGCTCGGCACGGTGGCGATCCTGCAGGGCATGGCGGCGACGAACCTCGTCAACACGCTGACGGCGCTGATCCTCGTCTACACGGCGCAGGGCCTGCCGCTCGCCGTCTTCATCCTGTCGGAATTCATGCGCACCGTCTCGGACGACCTGAAGAACGCCGGCCGCATCGACGGGCTGTCGGAGTATGCGATCTTCTTCCGGCTGGTGCTGCCGCTGGTGCGGCCCGCCATGGCGACGGTGGCCGTCTTTACCATGATCCCGATCTGGAACGACCTGTGGTTCCCGCTGATCCTGGCTCCGGCGGAAGCGACGAAGACCGTGACGCTCGGCTCTCAGATCTTCATCGGGCAGTTCGTCACCAACTGGAACGCGGTTCTTTCGGCTCTTTCGCTGGCGATCTTCCCGGTGCTCGTCCTCTACGTCATCTTCTCGCGGCAGCTGATCCGCGGCATCACGGCAGGAGCGGTCAAATGAATTCTTCCGCAAATCCGATCCGCGTCCTCGTCGCCGGGCTCGGCAACATGGGACGCAGCCATGCCCTTGCCTATCACGAAAATCCCGGCTTCGAGATAGCCGGCCTCGTCAACCGCTCCAAGGTCGAGCTGCCGGGCGCACTTTCCGGCTACGAGATCGTGCCCTCTTTCAGTGAGGCGCTTCTCGAACTCAGGCCGGAGCTCTGCTCGATCAACACCTATTCGGACAGCCACGCGGCCTATGCGGTGACAGCGATGGAAGCAGGCTGCCATGTCTTCGTCGAAAAGCCGCTGGCAACGACGGTCGCCGATGCGGAACGCGTCGTCGCCTGCGCCCGGGCCAACGGCCGCAAGCTCATCGTCGGCTATATCCTGCGCCACCATCCGTCCTGGATGCGGTTGATCGCCGAGGCGCGGAAGCTCGGGCCGCCCTATGTGTTCCGCATGAACCTGAACCAGCAGTCGAGCGGGCCGACCTGGGCAACGCACAAGTCGCTGATGCAGACGACGGCGCCGATCGTCGACTGCGGTGTCCACTATGTCGACGTGATGTGCCAGATCACCGATGCGAGGCCCGTCGAGGTGCGCGGCATGGGCCTGAGGCTCTCGAACGAGATCGCCGCCGACATGTACAATTATGGCCACCTGCAGGTCATTTTCGAGGACGGTTCGGCCGGCTGGTACGAGGCCGGCTGGGGACCGATGATCTCCGAGACCGCCTTCTTCGTGAAGGACGTGATTTCGCCGAACGGCGCGGTATCGATCGTCATGGACCAGGCCGCCAGGTCCGACGACATCGACGTGCACACCAAGACCGCGGTCATCCGCCTGCACAGCGCGGCGACCGGTCCGGACGGCCGCTTCCTCAAGCCCGACGAGGACCTCCAGATGGAAGGCGAACCGGGCCACCAGGACCTTTGCGACCGCGAACAGGCTTTCGTGTTCAAGGCCATTCGCGAAGACATCAATCTCGACCGGCATATGGACGATGCGGTGCAGTCGCTCAAGATCTGCCTGGCGGCGGACGAAAGCGTTCGCACCGGCAGGCCGGTCAAGCTCTAACCCAAGAGGGTCGACACGTGGGATCTCTGCAACTTAAATCCATCCGCAAGGCCTATGGCGGCCATGAAGTGCTGAAGGGCATCGACCTCGAGGTGCAGGACGGCGAATTCGTCATCTTCGTCGGTCCGTCGGGCTGCGGAAAATCGACCCTGCTTAGGACCATCGCCGGCCTCGAGGACGCGACGTCCGGAAGTGTGCAGATCGACGGTGTCGAAGTCGGCCATGTCGCACCCGCCAAGCGCGGCATCGCCATGGTCTTCCAGTCCTATGCGCTCTACCCGCACCTGACGGTGAAGGACAATATGGGTCTCGGGCTGAAGCAGGCCGGTGTGCCGAAGGCCGAGATCGACGAGAAGGTCGGCAAGGCGGCCGGCATGCTGTCGCTGCAGCCCTACCTCGCCCGCCGCCCGGCCGAGCTTTCCGGCGGGCAGCGCCAGCGCGTGGCGATCGGCCGCGCCATCGTGCGCGAGCCGAAACTCTTCCTTTTCGACGAGCCGCTATCGAACCTTGACGCGGCGCTGCGCGTCAACACGCGCCTGGAAATCGCCCGGCTACATCGCAGTCTCAGCGCAACGATGATCTATGTCACCCACGACCAGGTCGAGGCGATGACGCTGGCGGACAAGATCGTCGTCTTGAACGGAGGCCGCATCGAGCAGGTCGGCTCGCCGATGGAACTCTACAACCGTCCCGCCAATCTCTTCGTCGCGGGCTTCATCGGCTCGCCGCAGATGAACCTCATCGACGGCGACCGGTTCGGCGACGGTACGGCGAAGACTGTCGGCATTCGCCCCGAACATATCGGCCTCTCGCGGGACGGAGGCGACTGGAAGGCGAAAGTTATCCACGTCGAGCATCTCGGCGCCGACACCATCGTCTATCTCGAGTCCGACGCGGTTGGGCTGCTGACGGTGCGGCTCTTCGGCGAGCACCGCTATGCGGCGGACGACGTCGTCCATGCCACTCCGGTGATTGGCGGCATGCACCGCTTCGACGCCGATGGCCGGGCGATCGGTTCCGGCCATTGAGGTGCGGGCGCGGGCGGAAAAACCGCTCGCACGCCGGATCGCCCTCACCCTAGCCCTCTCCCCGCAATGGGGTGAGGGGGGACACCGGCGTGTGAATATGGCTGGCGTCTGCGGCGACGTTCGCGCGCGGACACGCGCCTGCAGCGGGATGAGAGGCGGGAGGCGCCCGCTGCTTGTCTTCGATCAGCGATCACACCTACGTGAACTGCGACGACGGCAGCGCCGAAGATGCCGCGGCTGCGGCATTTTTGAAGATTACCATACAGCGACTGTCCCCTGTTGCGTTGCGGCAGACATTAACATACATTCCTGTTTGTATATTAGCTTTCCGGTATCTTCCCGCGATGCCGGCTCCGCTTCCTCTTCCTTATAGACCGCGCGGTAGGCGCCGCGGGTGGTCCTTTGCATATTGGACATTGCGATGCATATGAACCGACCGATACTGGCCGTCTCTCTGGCAACCGTGCTGTTTCTCGCCGGTTGCCAGAAGAATGAAGAACAGGCTGCCGCCCCGCCCTTTCCTCCGGCGGCGGTCGCCGTCTTCACGACGGCGGCGGAGCCCTTGCCGATCACCAATGAGCTTCCCGGGCGCATTACGCCGACGCGAATAGCCGAGGTTCGGCCGCGCATTTCCGGCATCGTCGTCGAACGGGTGTTCGAGCAGGGCACGATGGTCAAGGAAGGCGACGTGCTCTACCAGATCGATCCCGCGCCATTTCAGGTCAAGGTCGACAGCGCCGAGGCCACGCTGAGGCGGGCACAGGCAGTAGCCGACCAGGCCAAGCGGACCGCCGACCGGCAGTCGCGGCTGAAGGACGCGCAGTTCGCGGCCGTGCAGCAGTTCGACGACGCGATTGCCGCGCTTGCCCAGGCCGAGGCCGATGTCGGCATTGCCGAGGCGGGCCTCGCCGAGGCGAAGCTCAACCTGCAATACGCCAATGTCACCGCGCCGATCAGCGGCCGGATCGGCCGGGCGCTGATCACCGAGGGCGCCCTCGTCAGCGCGAGCGACACACAGAACCTGGCAACGATCCAGCAGCTCGACCCGATCTATGCCGACTTCACGCAGTCGGCGACCGACCTCATCCGCCTGCGCAAGGCCCTCAAGGACGGCCAGCTCATCAGCGGCAAGAACGAAGCGGAGGTGCAGCTCATCCTCGACGACGGCACGCCCTACGGCTTGAAGGGCCGGCTGCTCTTTTCCGAGGCGGCCGTCGACGCGACGACCGGCCAGGTGACGCTACGCGGCGAATTCCCCAATCCCAACAACGATCTGCTACCGGGGATGTATGTGCGCGTGCAGATCCAGCAGGGGCTGGAAAAGGACGCGATTACTGTTCCCCAGCAGGCGGTGCAGCGCAACAATGCCGGCCAATCCCAGGTCTATGTGGTCACCGCCGACAAGAAGGTCGAGTTCCGCAACGTCACGCTTGGGCGGACGGTCGGCGAGCGTTGGCAGGTGACCGCCGGTCTCAAGGCCGGTGAGAAGGTCATCGTCGAGGGCTTCCAGAAAATTGGCCCCGGCGCGGCGGTTGAACCCTCCGACTGGAACCCGAACTCCAAGCCCGGTACCGGGCAGCAGAGCGCGGCTGCCGCCGGCGACAAGTCCGCCACCGCAGTGAAGTGAGAGCCTATTCATGCCCAGTTTTTTCATAGACAGGCCGATCTTTGCCTGGGTGGTGGCGATCTTCATCATGGTCGCCGGCATCATCGCCGTTCCGCTGCTGCCCGTTTCGCAGTATCCGGACGTCGCCCCGCCGCAGATCTCGATCAACGCCAACTATCCGGGCGCCTCGTCGCAGGACACCTATCAGAGCGTCACGCGGCTGATCGAGGATGAGCTGAACGGCGTCGAGGGCCTGCTTTACTTCGAATCGACGTCGAGTTCCTCGGGCTCGGTCGAGATCAACGCCACCTTCGCCCCGGGCACCGACCCCAGCCAGGCCTCGGTCGATATCCAGAACCGGGTGCAGCGGGTCGAGCCGCGCCTGCCCGATTCGGTCAAGCAGCAGGGCGTCCAGGTGGACGAGGCCGGCTCCGGCTTTCTGCTGATCATCTCGCTGACTTCGACGGATGGGTCGATGGACGCGATCGCCCTCGGCGATTACTTGAGCCGCAACGTCTTGAGCGAAATCCAGCGCGTGCCCGGCGTCGGCCGCGCCCAGATGTTCGCGACCGAGCGGTCGATGCGCGTCTGGCTCGATCCGGACAAGATGCTCGGCCTCAACCTCACCGCCGCGGACGTGACCGCAGCGATCCAGGCGCAGAACGCCCAGATCGCCTCCGGCTCGATCGGCGCCCAGCCGAACCCGATCACCCAGCAGATCAGTGCCCCGGTGGTGATCAAGGGCCAGCTTTCCTCGCCGGCGGAATTCGGTGCCATCGTGCTTCGGGCGAACGCCGACGGCTCCGCCGTGCGGCTGCGCGACGTCGCCCGCATCGAGATCGGCGGCGAGAGCTATTCCTTCTCGACACGCCTCAACGGCAAGCCCTCGGCGGCCATCGCCGTGCAGCTCTCGCCGAGCGGCAACGCGATCTCGACCTCGGAGGCGATCAAGGCTCGCATGGACGAACTCGCCGAGTTCTTCCCGCCGGGGCTTGAATATTCCGTTCCCTACGACACCTCGCCCTTCGTCGCCGTCTCGATCCAGAAGGTCGTCGAAACGCTCGTCGAAGCCGTGGCGCTCGTCTTCCTGGTGATGTTCCTGTTCCTGCAGAACATCCGCTATACGATCATCCCGACGCTGGTCGTGCCGGTCGCCCTTCTCGGCACCTGCGCGGTCATGCTGGCGATGGGCTTTTCCATCAACGTCTTGACGATGTTCGGCATGGTGCTGGCGATCGGCATCCTCGTCGACGACGCGATCATCGTCGTCGAAAACGTCGAGCGCATCATGTCGGAGGAGGGCCTGACGCCGAAGGAGGCGACCCGCAAGGCGATGAAGCAGATCACCGGCGCGGTCATCGGCATCACCCTCGTGCTCGCCTCGGTGTTCATCCCGATGGCCTTCTTCCCGGGTGCGGTCGGGGTGATCTATCGCCAGTTCAGCCTGACCATGGTCGTTTCGATCCTGTTCTCGGCGTTTCTTGCACTGTCGCTGACGCCGGCGCTCTGCGCGAGCTTCCTGAAGCAGGTACCGAAGGGCCATCACCACGCCAAGCGCGGCTTTTTCGGCTGGTTCAACCGCGGCTTCGACCGGACCTCGCGCGGCTATACCGGCCTTGTCGGACGCATGGTGACGCGCACCGGCCGGTTCATGATCATCTACCTGGCGCTGCTCGGTGGCCTCGCCTGGGCCTTCCTGCAACTTCCCTCATCCTTCCTGCCGGACGAGGACCAGGGCTTTGTCATCGTCATGATGCAGCTGCCGTCCGAAGCCACAGCGAACCGAACGACCGAGGTCATTGAACAGGCGGAGACGATCTTCGGGCAGGAGCCGGCGGTCGACACGATCGTCGCGATCAACGGCTTCTCCTTCTTCGGCACCGGCCAGAATGCGGGGCTTGCCTTCGTGACGCTGAAGGACTGGAGCGAGCGGGACGCGAACAACGCCGCCCAGTCGATCGCCGGCCGCGCGACGATGGCGATGAGCCAGATCAAGGATGCGATCAGCTTCGCGCTGTCGCCGCCGGCAATCCAGGGTCTCGGCACCACCGGCGGCTTCTCCTTCCGCCTGCAGGACCGTGCCGGTCTCGGCGAAGCGGCGCTGGCTGAAGCGCGCGACCAGCTCCTCGGCCTTGCCTCTCAGAGCAAGGTGGTGACAGGCGTCCGCTTCGAGGGGATGCCCGATGCGGCACAAGTCAATGTGCTTATCGACCGGGAGAAGGCGAATACCTTCGGCGTCACCTTTGCCGACATCAACTCGACGATCTCGACCAATCTCGGCTCGTCCTATGTCAACGACTTCCCGAATGCCGGCCGCATGCAGCGCGTGACGGTGCAGGCGGACGAGGGTCAGCGTATGCAGACGGCCGATCTCCTGAACCTCAATGTCCGCAATTCGAACGACGGCATGGTTCCGCTCTCGGCTTTCGCCAGCATCGAATGGATCAAGGCCCCGACTCAGACCGTCGGCTACAATGGCTATCCGGCGGTCCGCATCAGTGGCGAAGCGGCTCCCGGCTATTCCTCCGGCGATGCGATCACGGAAATGGAGCGGCTGGCGGCTGAGCTCCCGGCGGGCTTCGGCTACGAATGGACGGGCCAGTCGCTGCAGGAGATCCAGTCGGGCTCGCAGGCGCCGCTCCTGATTGCGCTTTCGTGCCTGCTCGTCTTCCTATGCCTGGCGGCGCTCTACGAGAGCTGGTCCATCCCGGTCGCCGTCATCATGGTCGTGCCGCTCGGCGTCATCGGTGCGGTGCTGGCGGTGATGATGCGCGACATGCCGAACGACGTTTACTTCAAGGTCGGCCTGATCGCGATCATCGGTCTCTCGGCGAAGAACGCCATCCTGATCATCGAGTTCGCCAAGGAACTCCGCGAACAGGGCAAGTCGCTGATCGACGCGACGCTCGAAGCCGTGCACCTGCGCTTCCGACCGATCCTGATGACGTCGCTCGCCTTCACGCTTGGCGTCTTGCCGCTGGCGATCGCGACCGGCGCAAGCTCCGGCAGCCAGCGCGCCATCGGCACCGGCGTCATGGGCGGCATGATCTCGGCCACGGTGCTGGCGATCTTCTTCGTGCCGGTCTTCTTCGTGTTCGTGATGAAGCTCTTCGGACGATGGAAAGCCACTGGCGCGGCACCACAGGCCACATCCGAGAGCGCCACGCCCGCCGAGTAACGCGCGATAACGGCCCGCCCTCGCCGGCGGGCCGTCGAGTAAGGAGAAAAAGATGCGCCGAACCAAGGCCGATGCCGAGGAAACCCGAAGGAAGATCCTGAGCGCCGCCGAGCGCGTCTTCTACAAGAAGGGTGTCTCAGGCACGACCCTCGATGAGGTTGCCGGTCAAGCCGGCGTGACGCGCGGGGCCATCTATTGGCACTTCGCCAACAAGACCGATCTCTTCCTCGCCCTTTATGAGGCGGTGCCGCTGCCGCACGAAGACATGATCGCCCGCGAGATCGAAACGGAAGCCTTCGACACGCTTGCCATCGTCGAGGAAGCGACCGGCGACTGGCTCGACATACTGGCGAAGGACGATCAGCGGCAGCGCATCCTGGCGATCATGCTGCGGTGCGACTATGACGACGAAATGTCGACCGTGCTCATCAAGCAGAAGCTCGTCGACGAGCGCCACAACGCAATCCTCGAACGTGCCTTCGCCCGCGCGCTGGAGCGGGGGCAATTGAAGGAGACCTGGACGCCCGCCTCCGCGGTGCGCACACTGAACTGGACGATGATGGGACTCTGTACCGACTGGCTACTTTTCGGCCGCCGCTTTGATCTCGCCGCCGAGGGGCGAGAGACGGTCAGGCGCCTCTTCGCCAGTTTTCGTCGGGTGCATCAAGCGGAGCCATTCGCCACCGCTTCCTTAGGCTCAGGACCTAGATTCTAAGCGGCAAGCGCTTTTGCAGCAGCGCCGACGAGATCCCGCTGCGTGGCCGGCTTGTCGATTACCAGGCTCGTTTCCGTGGTGCGCAGCGTCTGCCGCGCCAGCGATTGGACGACGGCGAGCGTGTTCTTTACGCGGTGGCTGAGTTCGTTCAGCAGCAGTTGCCGACGCCGCTCCCAGCGCTTGCGATCGGTAATGTCGCGGGTGCTTTCCAGAATGAGCCGTCGATCGCCGAGCGGCACGAGCTCAATCTGGCTCTCCACCGTCAGCACCCGACCATCCTTCGTCGTATGCTTCAATTCGCCGCTCCAGCGACCGTTTTTGAGAAGGGTTTCCCGAAGCTTGTCGAACGAGGAGCCCGGAATGGTCGTCTTCAGCAATTTTTCCTTTTGCTGCCCGAGAGCCTCCTCGCGCGAATAGCCATAGAGTTCCTCGCTGCCACGGTTCCACTGCTTGATGCCGTCGTCGAAATCCCAGACGAAGATCGGCGAGCGAGAAAGCTCGACAAGGCGCATTTCGTGGCCGAGGCGCTGTTCGCTGTCCTTCGCCGCTTCCTCGGCGTGGCGCCGCGCGCTGATGTCGACGAAGGTCGCCACGACGCCGTCTATCTTGTCCTCGATGGTGCGATACGGCCGCATCCGCACCAGGTACCAGCCGTCATTGTTGCCCTTTACCTCGTATTCGATGGGGCTAAGGTTCTTCAGCACCGCGCGCGCGTCGTCCGCTAGTCTCTCGTAGGCCAGGTGATGCGTGAAATCCGTGATCGGCCGCCCTTCGTCGTTCAGCGTCACGTTGAAGATATCCATCAGGCGCGGCGTGAACCGCTTTATGCGCAGAGACTGGTCGAGGAAAAGCGTCGCTATGTCGGTCGCGGCCATCAGGTTCAGCAGGTCGCTGTGGGCGCGTGAAACGCTCTCCAACTTAAGCTTGAGCTCGTTGTTCACCGTCTGCAGCTCTTCGTTGATCGACTGCAGCTCTTCCTTGCTCGTCTCCAGTTCCTCTGCCGTCGAACGATATTCCTCGTTCATCGACTGCAGCTCTTCGTTGGCGGCGCGCAGGTCCTCGGTGGCCGATTCGGACTCTTCGCGCGTCGACCGAAGCCGGTTCTGGGCGCGTTGCAGTTCCTCCTGCAACTGGCGGATCGTCTGGTTGATGGACGGGCGCTCGTCGGCCGTTTCGAGGACGATTTCCTCGGTCTTGTCGATCGTCTCGCCTTCGATGAACAGCACCAGAGCATGCCGGGTGCGCTCCGCTGTCTGGACAACCGGCTTGACCTGCAGGTAGACGCGATGCGGCTGGCCGTCGACGTCGGCAAGGATCGGCATGCTCAGGGTGGGTTCATTTCTCTCGAAGGCGCGATGCAGTGCCGCCCTCGTATCGAAGCGAAACTCCTCGCGCACGAGATCCGTCGCATCAGTTGTGACCGGACCTCCCGATGGCTGAAGAAAGCGCCCGGCATTTTCGGAAAGGTGAATCGCGTGATGGCTTTCATCCACGAGCATGCTTGGCGGGGCGATCTTCTCAAGCAGCTGGCGATGCACGGCTGCGTCGCTGATGTGGCCCGCCACCGGCGGCGGGCGAATGATGGTCGGTATCCTGCCCTGGTGGGGGCCAGGCAGCACTGGCAGCACCTGGCGTCGATCACTGCCACCGGGTACGGCCTTGTAGATGCGCGCCTCGCGATCCACCGTTCGGAAAAGTCCTGGGGCCTGGTCGGCATTTTCCGACAATCCGAGGAAGAGGAAGCCGCCCGGGTTGAGCGCGTAGTGAAACGTGTTACAGACCTGTTGTTGAAGCTGGCGATCGAGATAGATCATCAGGTTGCGACAGGAAATCATGTCGAGATGGGAGAAGGGCGGGTCCCGGAGCAGGCTGTGGCTGGCAAACAGAACGACGTCGCGCAGTTCGCGGCGGACCCGATAATGATCGCCCTCGCGCTGGAAGAACCGGCGCAACCTTTCCTCTGAGAGATCGCCTTCGATCGTCGACGGGAACCGTCCATCGCGCGCCATGCCAAGTGCCTTGGGGTCGAGGTCGGAGCCGAAGACCTGGATTTCCGGCGCGAGATCGCGGCGCGCTGCTTCCTCGAGCAAGAGGATGCCGATGGTGTAGGCCTCCTCTCCGCTGGCGCAACCTGGGACCCAGACCCGGATGGTGTCGGCAGCTCCCTTCCCATCGAACAATTGCGAAATGATCTTTTCGGCGAGCGCCTTGAACGCCGCCGGATCGCGAAAGAACGTCGTGACCTAAATCAGGAAATCGTTGAAAAGGGCCTGCACTTCCTCGGGATTCTCACGCAGGTAGGCGTAGTAGTCCGAGAGCGACTCCTGGCGAGTGACCTGGGCCCGCCGGCCGATGCGACGCAGAATGGTCGCACGCTTGTATTGTGAGAAATCATGCCCGGTCCGGCCGCGCACATGCGCCAGAATTCGTCCGGTCATATCTTCATCGCCGGAGCGAACGGGATGGGAGGGCAGTCGGTCGCGGCTGGCGAGCAGTTCGACCAGCCGATCCGGAAGCTCGCGAACCGGCAGGACGAAATCGGCGACCTCGGTGGCGATGGCGTTGCGCGACATCGAGGCATATTCCGCCTCGTTCGGGTCCTGGACGAGCACGATGCCGCCGGCTTCCTTGATGGCCTTGACGCCGATCGCACCGTCCGCGCCTGCCCCCGTCAAAACAATGGCGAAGCCGACCCCGTGCTCCTCGGCAAGGGATCGGAAAAACAGATCGATTGGCGCGCGGGCGGTGCGAGGCTCCTGGAAGGGCAACGCGGCGATCGTGCCGTCGGCGATCTTCAGCCGACGGTTCGGCGCAATCACGTAGACATGGTTGCTTTCGAGGCGGGCGTGGTCCTCGACCTGGGTCACCGGCATTCGCGTGCGGGACGCCAGGATGCTCGCCAGCTCGCTTCTGGAGTGGGGATCGAGGTGGACGATGACAACAAGGGCGGCATCGGTATCGGCCGGCATCAGATCGAAGAATGTCTGGAGAGCCTGGACACCTCCGGCCGAAGCTCCGATTCCCACAATCGGCGGATCGGATTCCTGATCCATGCTTCACCTCCCTAGGCGCCTATTCTCGGAGCCGTAATTCTCCGAGCGAGCCATGGCTCGTCCGGTGGGGCCGTAGCAACCCTCAACCGCCGAATAGCCGGGTAGTCTACACCGATCGAAACCTTCCGGAACAGCCTACTTATAGCAGGCTACAAACCTTCACCAACAGCGAAAATGGGAAAATCTTCCGCGCTACGACTTCGAACTTATGCGGTCCTTGTACGTTGTGGACGAAACGGAGCACGCCATGGACCGTCGCGACGTCATCGCCATCGGAGGGTCAGCAGGAGCGGTCGGCGCATTGAAACAGTTGCTCCGCGAACTTCCTCCCGACTTCGCCGCTACTCTCTTCGTTGTCGTCCATGTCGGCGCGCTTGGAAAGAACCTGCTCGCCGAGATTTTTGCGCATCACGCGACGATCTCCGTCAAGACGGCGGTGGACGGTGAGCGCGTCCTTCCCGGCAATGTCTACGTAGCGCCGGCAGACCACCACCTCCTCGTTATCGACGGCGTCACCCGTCTCGGCCGCGGGCCGCGCGAGAATCTGGCCCGCCCGGCCGTCGACCCGCTGTTTCGATCGGTCGCAATGACCTACGGCCCGAGGGCCATCGGCGTCGTCCTCACGGGTATGCTGAACGACGGAGCGGCGGGGCTCGCCGACCTGAAACGATGCGGCGGCGTGACTGTCGTGCAGAACCCGGCCGATGCCGCGGCGCCGGATATGCCGCTGGGCGCCTTGGCTGCGACCAACGTCGACTATCGCGCTCCACTTGCCGATCTCGCTTCGCTGCTCGTCGAGCTCACGACCGAAGAGGCCGGTCCGCCGGTTCCGGTTCCCGACGACATCAGGTTCGAAGTCGACATTGCACTTGGCCGCCAGGTCGATGCAGCATTGATGACAGGAATTGCCGACCCCGTGCCCTTATCATGCCCGGCATGTGGCGGTGTTCTCTCTCAAATCAAGAACTGTCCGCCCTTGCGATTCCGTTGCCAGGTCGGCCACGCTTATACGTCCGATATCTTGTCGGCGGAGAACGAGTGCTCCGTGGACGAGGCCGTGCGGGTGGCGCTCCGGATCATCGAGGAACGGGTGACGCTCAGCGAAAAGATGGCAGACGATGCGGGGCGCAACGGCTTCAAGCCGCCGCCGCCGCAAACCGACGGCGGGCCGAAGAGATGCGAGAGCATGCCGAAACATTGCGTCGCGCCATTGTCGGCAAATCATTGAAGGTGCCCGCCGGCGAGATCCATCCGCAAAACCTCTCCCCAGCCGCTCCCGACGAGGGTGAGGGGCTTTAGCGCCCGCTTAACGCCGGAACTAAAGCTCGTCGCATTAAACGTATTCATGCGGCGCGCTTTAGGTCTTTGTTATTATGCATGTCGTCATCCCAAAACCGCTGCACACTTTTGGGCGACTGCATTAATGCGCCTCGTCCCAATTCTGCGCCGCACGGGCATCCACCTTCAGCGGCACTCGCATGTCGAGCGCCGGCATCGCGGCATTTTCCATGACCGAAACGATAACCGGGACGGTGCTTTCGATTTCCCCCTCCTCGACCTCGAAAATCAACTCGTCATGCACCTGCAGCAGCATGCGGGCGGAAAGCTTCGCTTCCTCCAGCGCCGGCTCCATCTTCACCATGGCGCGGCGGATGATGTCGGCGGCCGAGCCTTGGATCGGGGCGTTGATCGAAGCGCGCTCGTTGAAGGCTCGCATCGACGGGTTTGAGGAACGAATGTCCGGATAATGGGCGCGGCGGCCGAAGATCGTCTCGACATAGCCATGCTCGCGGGCAAAGGCCTTAGTGTTCTCCATATAGTCGCGGATGCCCGGGAAGCGCTCGAAGTAACGCTTGATGTAATCGCCGGCCTCCGAGCGTTCGATCGAAAGCTGGTTGGCAAGGCCGAAGGCGGAGATGCCGTAGATGATGCCGAAATTGATCGCCTTGGCGCGCCGGCGGATCTCGCTCGGCATGCCGTCGACGGGCACGCCGAACATTTCGGACGCGGTCATCGCGTGGATGTCGACGCCGTCGGCAAAGGCTTGGCGAAGCTGCGGAATATCGGCCACATGGGCCAGCACCCGGAGCTCGATCTGGCTATAGTCAGCCGAGACCAGTTTGCGGCCCGGCGTCGCGACGAAGGCGGTGCGGATCTTGCGCCCCTCGGCGGTCCTGACCGGAATGTTCTGCAGGTTCGGCTCCGACGAGGAAAGCCGCCCTGTCGTCGTCGCCGCAAGCGCATAGCAGGTGTGGACGCGTTTCGTTTCCGGATGGACGAAGCCCGGCAGCGCGTCTGTATAGGTGGATTTGAGCTTGGTGAGCTGGCGCCAATCGACGATCTTGCGCGGCAACTCGTGGCCAACGGCGGCAAGATCCTCGAGCACCGAAGCGGAGGTCGACCATTGCCCGGTCTTCGTCTTCGAGCCGCCCGGAAGGCCCATTTTGCCGAACAGGATATCGCCGAGCTGCTTCGGCGAGCCGATGGTGAAGGTCTCGCCGGCCAGCCGATAGATCTCGTCCTCGAGTGCGGCGGCCCCCTGCGCCAGCTCGCCGGAGAGGCGCGAGAGGATCTGCCGGTCGACGGTGATGCCGCGCTCCTCCATATGCGCCAGAACGGCGATCAGCGGCCTTTCGAGCCGTTCATAGACGCGCGTCAGCCCCTTGGCGGCAAGCCGCGGCTTCAACACGTGCCAGAGGCGAAGCGTGACATCCGCGTCCTCGGCCGCATAGGCGGTCGCCCTGTCGATATCGACGAAATCGAAGCTCACCGACGCCCTGCCGGTGCCGGCAATGTCCTTGTAGGGGATCGGCACGTGGCCGAGCCAGCGTTCGGAAAGCGAATCCATGCCGTGCGTGCCATTGCCCGCATCGACCACATAGGACATCAGCATCGTGTCGTCGAAGCTCTGCAGGGTGATGCCGTGCCGCTTCATGACGAGATAGGCGTATTTCAGGTTCTGGGCGACCTTGAGGATGGACGGGTCCTCCAGCAGAACCTTTAGCCGGCTCAACGCCTCGCGCACCGGCACCTGGTTTCCCACGAGACCGCCGCCCAGCAGATCGCCGACGCCGTTTTTGTGGATCAGCGGCACATAGGCGGCGCGGATCGTGCCGCCCAGGGGATTGTCGCCGTAGTCGGCGATCGCCATCGAAACGCCGACCAGGGCGGCGCGCATCGGGTCGAGGGAGTTCGTCTCCGTGTCGAAACCGAGCACCCCCGCCTCGCGCGCATCGGCGATCCAGCGATCGAGGGTCTCGATGTCGCGGATCGCCACATAGGCCGAATGGTCGAACGGAGCCTTGGCAAAGAATTCGGCGCGCGCTTGTGCCAGCCCCTGCGGCGTCGCGCCAGTGGCATCCGCATCGCCCTTGCCGGTGAGGAAGGAAACCGCCGCCTTGGCGGCATTGCCGCGCGGCGGCGCAGCGCTCGACGATGCCGGTGTCGGCGGTGGCCCGGCGGCCTCGCCCACGTCGAGGTCCGGTCCGTGCGCTTGAGCGCCCCATTCGACCGGCACATACGCCGGCTCGACCGCCTCCGCATCCGTATCGGTCGCCGCCGCGACGCGGCGCGTCAGGGTGGTGAATTCCATCGTCTTCAGGAAGGCGATGAGCTTGGGGCCATCCTGCGAATCGAGTTTGAAATCCTCGAGCGGCACGTCGAGCGGCGTGTCCTTCTTCAAGGTGACGAGCTCGCGCGACAGGCGCGCCATCTCCGCATTGGCGATGATCGCCTCGCGCCGCTTCTGCTGTTTGATCTCGCCCGCCCGCGCCAGCAGCGTGTCGAGGTCGCCATACTCCTCGAGGAGCTGTGCCGCGGTCTTCGGGCCGATCCCCGGAATGCCGGGGACGTTGTCCGTCGAATCGCCGGTCATTGCCTGGAGATCGATCATCTTTTCGGGCGGCACGCCCCATTTCTCGATCACGTCGGGAATGGCGATTTGCTTGTCCTTCATGCTGTCGTACATCGACACATTGGGCGTGACCAATTGCATGAGGTCCTTGTCGGAGGAGACGATCGTGACGCCGGCGCCGGCCTCTTCGGCAAGCCGCGCATAAGTGGCGATCAGGTCGTCGGCCTCAAAGCCTTCCTTCTCGATGCAGGGCAGGTTGAAGGCGCGGGTGGCGTGGCGAATCAGCCCAAATTGGGGGATCAAATCTTCCGGCGGCGCCGTGCGGTTCGCCTTGTACTGGTCGTAAAGCGTATTGCGGAAGGTTTTTGAGGAATAGTCGAAGATCACCGCGAAATGCGTCGGCGTCACGCCGACCGAGGTGTCGCGCGCGTCGGTCAAAAGCTTCCAGAGCATGTTGCAGAAGCCAGCGACCGCATTGACCGGAAGCCCGTCCGACTTGCGGTTGAGCGGCGGGATGGCGTGGAACGCCCGGAAGATGAAGCCCGAGCCGTCGACGAGGAAGAGATGATCACCGTTTTTCATGCGGCCATGGATAGCGCGGGGGAAGGCAAAGGTCCATTGCGGTTTTGCTTGCAAACACCGACCGCGAGGTTCAATTTCCGAAGCCAGGGCGATACGCCATTCCGCGCCGTTGGTCGGAAAATTCGATGATGAAGAGCCTCACGGAAACGTTACGCATTTGTAATGTGCGACTCAGTCGGACAATCCTTGAAAAGCCACATTTGAATCCTCAAATCAGGGTGAGCGGCACTTAAACGATGCCGTCGTCTGGTGATTGGCCTGTCCCCCGCCCGCACCAGATGTGGACAAAGGCCTCATCCCCCTCTCCGGGCCTTTGTCCCGCTTTCACAGAGCCGCCACGGCGCCGCCTCCGCGCCGTGGCGGTTTTTGTTTGGAGCAAGAACAGGCAACTCCATCGCCTGCTTTGTAACTTGTCTTCCTGCCGATTCGCGCCTACCCATGGGACATGGCCTTCAACCGTATGGATTCGGCGACCTATCTGGCCAGCCTGCTGGCAAGAAGCTTCTCGCGCGCCCTGCAGGAGCGGGCGCAAAAGCTCGGCTTCGCCCCGGGGCAATTTCCCGTTCTGCTGGAATTGTGGGCGGAGGACGGACTGACGCAGAAACAGCTGCTCGACCGTCTCGATATCGAACAGGCGACCATGGCCAATACGCTCGCCCGCATGGAGCGCGACGGCCTCGTCGTCCGCCGCAAGCATCCGAACGACAGGCGCTCGCAGCAGATCTACCTGACGGAACGGGCCCGCGAGATGGAGGCGGCGGCGAAGGAGGCAGCGCTTGCGGCCGAGCAATCGCTGCTCGCCGGCTTTCGGCGCTTCGAGAAGGAGCTCATGCTCGAATATATGCGGATGGCGCTCGCCAATGCGACACGCGGCAACGACCCTTCCTGACCGTCATCTCGACAATTTGTCGTTGCATCAAAAGATTTCGCTTAAAGCCGCCCCTATTCGATTCTAGTTTCGCCCGCGAAACCCACAAAGGATTCGCATGATGGCAGATATCACCCGCGTGCTCGAGCGCGCCGACGCAAACCTTCCCCAAAGCCTCGAGCGACTTTTCGACCTCGTCCGCATCCAGTCGATCTCCACCGATCCGGCCTTCAAGGCCGAGTGCCGCAAGGCGGCCGAATGGCTGGTGGCGGAACTCGAAGCCCTCGGCTTCGAGGCCTCGGTGCGCGACACGCCCGGCCATCCGATGGTCGTCGCCCATCATGCCGCCGAGAAGGCAAGCGCCCCGCACCTGCTCTTCTACGGCCATTACGACGTCCAGCCGGTCGATCCGCTGAATCTCTGGGACGCACCCCCCTTCCAACCGGCGATCAAGGAACTCGAACCCGGCCGGAAAGTGATCACCGGCCGCGGCACGTCCGACGACAAGGGGCAGCTGCTGACCTTCGTCGAGGCGGTGCGCGCCTACAAGGAGGCGCATGGGGCGCTGCCCTGCCGCATCACCGTTCTCTTCGAAGGGGAAGAGGAATCCGGCTCCCCGTCGCTGAAACCCTTCCTCGAGGCCAATGCCGCCGAACTCAACGCCGACTACGCGCTGATCTGCGACACCGGCATGTGGGATCGGGAAACCCCGGCGATCTCGGCCGGTCTGCGCGGCCTCGTCGGCGAGGAGATCATCGTCAAGGCAGCGGATCGCGACCTGCATTCCGGCCTTTTCGGCGGCGCGGCGGCAAATCCGATCCATATCCTCACCGACATCCTGGCCGGGCTTCACGACGAGGCCGGCCACATCACGCTCGACAATTTCTATGACGGCGTCGAGGAGACGCCGGCCGAGATCAAGGCGAGCTGGCAGACGCTCGGCCGGACGGCCGAGAAATTCCTCGGCGACGTCGGTCTTTCAATCCCCTCCGGCGAGAAGGGGCGGTCGATATTGGAGCTGACCTGGGCCCGTCCGACGGCGGAGGTCAACGGCATCACCGGCGGCTATACCGGCGAAGGTTTCAAGACGGTGATTGCCGCGCAAGCCTCCGCCAAGGTCTCCTTCCGCCTCGTCGGCAACCAGGATCCGGCGAAGATTCGCGAGAGCTTCCGCGCCTATGTGCGATCGAAGATCCCGGCGGACTGCTCGGTCGAGTTCCACGCCCATGGTGCTTCGCCGGCTATCCATCTGCCCTACGACTCGGCGCTCCTCACCACCGCCAAGGCGGCGCTCTCCGCCGAATGGCCGAAGCCGGCGATCGTCATCGGCATGGGCGGATCGATCCCGATCGTCGGCGACTTCCAGAAGATGCTCGGCATGGAATCGCTGCTTGTCGGTTTCGGCCTTGCCGACGACCGCATTCACTCGCCCAACGAGAAGTACGAGCTGACATCCTTCCACAAGGGCATCCGCTCATGGATCCGGATCCTCGACGCGCTGGCCGCCTGAGCCTACAGCGCCGTGCGTCTTTTCAGACGCACAAAGCACGCTGTAGCACTTTGAATTGCTGCATGTATTTGACCTTAAATCGGCGACGATTTGAGGAAACATGCAGTCGTCAGCCGCTGCGAAAGGCCTTCGCAGCCGCTCACCCTCAATAGAGGACATCCGAGCAGATATCCGGCCCGTGCTGCTTGACCTCACCGCCTCGGGATGCTTCCCTTTTTGCAAAGGCACAGAATGGGAATGGGCTGTTGGCAAGGGTGAGTATCGAGGCATCGCTTCTGAGGCGCGATTCTTTCTGCAATGGCGGAAATGGCCGCTCTGGCAACGCCCTCCATTCCTGGACAAGCCGCGCTCGGTCCGTCGCCCTGGCGCCAGCATGACACGGCTGAAGGCATATTTCTGGCCGGCAGTGGGACTGGCGGCAATCGTCTTTTCGGTGCGTGCGCTGATCCATGAACTGCGCGGTTTGTCCCTGAACGAGTTCATCGCCAGTTTCCAGGCGATCTCGATCGAGAGCTGGGCGCTCGCAATCGGCTCGACACTTGTCGCCTATGCGGCCCTTGCCGCCTACGACAAGCTGGCGCTCGACCATCTCGGTCATCGCATCTCGATCTGGTTCATCACGCTCTGCTCGTTCACGACCTATGCGCTGTCGCACAATCTCGGCGCCTCGGTGTTCTCCGGGGCCGTGGTGCGCTATCGCGCCTATCGCTCGAAGGGGCTGACGCCCGGCGAAATCGGCATCCTTGTCGCCTTCTGCTCCTTCACCTTCACGCTCGGCACGCTGGTGCTGTCGGCAATCGTGCTGCTCGCCAAGCCGGACATCATCGAACGGTTTGCCGAGTTTCTGCCGATCGAGATGTCGCTGACGACGGGCGTTCTCATCCTGGTGCTCATCTGCCTCTATATCCTTGGCAGCCTGATCGGTCTTCGGCCGCTGCGCACCCGATGGTTCCAGCTTCACTACCCGCGGCCTCCGATCGTGCTCAGGCAGTTGGTCATCGCCCCTGTCGAACTCCTCGGCGCCGCCGGCATCATCTATTTCGCGCTGCCGGACGCCGGCAATCCGGGCTATGTCGTCATTCTCGGCATTTTCCTCGCCTCCTTCTCGGCGGCGCTGCTCTCGCACGCACCGGGCGGCCTCGGCGTACTCGAACTCGTCTTCATCGCCGCACTGCCCGAGATGGACCAGGCCGACGTGCTGGCGGCACTAGCGATCTTCCGCCTGCTCTATCTGCTGGTTCCGTTTGTCATGGCACTCGTCGTCATCTTCGTCTTCGAGCATTCGCGTTTCCTGGAGCAGCGCGACGCGAAGGGCTCGTAGCTACCCGATGAGGCCATCAGGGCGCGTTGCAGACGCCGGGTATCGCCTTTTCGATCGGTCCCTCCGCATCATCGAGGCGCGCCGTCTCGATCTGGTAGGGGGCGAACGGTGGCACCTGCAGCGACGGGTTGATGATTCTCGTGACATAGCAGCCGGAGAAGAAGCGGATCTTGCCTTCCCGTTCGACGGACCTGATCGCCACCGGCACGGCCGAGTAGATGCTGCCGGCGGCCCCCTCGGTCGTCACCTTGCCGATCCGGATCTCCACCGATTCGGTTTTCGCGTAGCCATCGGCAAAGGCCTTGAATTCGCCGACCGGCTTCTTGTCGCCGAAATAGGCATAGGCCCTGGCATATTCCTTGCGGTTGATCGCGTTATAGAGCGAGCGAACAAGCGCGGCGCCGTCGGAACGATCATCGACGTAAGGCGCGGACTCCTGTGCCCTGCCCTCGACGCTCAACGCCGACAGGGCCGCCAATGCCGGCAGGATTATCGAACGAAGCCTCATCATCTCCCTCTCTGACGGACGATCAAGGCCGACCCGAATCGGTGGCCAGACGTCCGCACGATCGGTCATGATCACGACGATTTTGAGTTGAGGCGATCGAACCGTGTCATACCGGCGGCAGGCCCGCCTTGCGCCTTGCGACGACGCGCTCGCGCCAGACGGTGAAGATCCCCGCCGCCACCACCAGCAGCGATCCGATGATCATGTTGACCGTCAAGGTCTCGCCGAAGATCGAGACACCCATGATCGAGGCGAGGACGAGCTGCAGATAGGTGAGCGGCTGCACCGCGACGGCATCGAGCAGGTCATAGGCGCGAATGAGGAAATAGTGGCTCAGGCTGCCGGTGACGCAGAGAAGCAGCATCCACACCCAGTCCGGACCCGTCAGCGTCGCCCAGAAGAACGGGCCGACGAGGCTGATCGCCGCCGCACCGACGACGCCGCTATAGAAGAAGCTCGTCAGCGCCGAATCATCGCGGCTGACGAGCCGCGTCGTGATGGCATAGACCGCGAACATCAGCGCCCCGGCGAGCGGCAGGAGAAAATCGACCTCGAAGGTGCCCTCGCCCGGCTTCAGGATCAGCAGCACGCCGACGAGACCGGCGGTGATCGCCGACCAGCGGCGCCAGCCGACACGCTCGCCGAGAAGCGGCATTGAAAGCAGTGCTACGAAGATCGGCGTCGCCGCCAGGATGGCTTGCGAATGCGCAAGCCCCACGATGGTGAAGGCGGTGATGACGACGACGATCTGCGCCGGCAGCAAGACGCCGCGCGACACCTGAAGGAGCGGCCTTTTCGTCACGGCGGTGGCACGCAGCCCGGCCGGCGACCGCCAGGCCAGCGTGACGGCAAAGGCGGCAAAGGCCCAGTAGCGGATCATCGCCACGAAGACCGGCGGGTAATTGGCGCCGAGATGCTTGGAAAGCCCGTCTTGGATCGAGAAGATGACGATCGCCAGAAGCGCGAAGACGTAGCCGTTTGCCTTGGATCTCATGGCTCGTCGATACACGCGTCCAGCGCCAAGAGCACGATTTTGTGGCGCGTTCCTGCGGCCGCGCCACAGTGGCTCCGACAATCGGGCGAGTTGACAGAAAAAGACCCCGAGGCCGGGAGGAGGTGGCGTCGGGGTCTTCAAACTCGGCCGGTTCCTGGGAGGAGGAGTGAAACCGATCCGCATCGGGCGCCGCGGGAGGAGGTGCAGCGCTTCGATGAGGAGATCATATGTCATTCCGGCTGATTTAATAGCGACAATGTTGCATCGCAGCATTGCAATGCATGCAAAGCGGACTGCTCATGACCCGCTGGACCCGCGGCTGGGTCGCAATTCGAATACGAGGCCTGCACCGCCCGTGGCCAAGGCGGCCACCCAGCGATGCCAAGGAATTGAAGGCGCTAGGTTTTTCCCTATTCCCATTCTTAACTCCCCCTTAAATAGCCGCATTTAGAGTCGAGGGATCGGCATGAGCGGGACGGGAAGACCGGCGCCGCATGACAATTGCGCCGCTGGTGTCGCCTGACAGCGATGATGAACCGGTCCGGCCATAGGGGACAGATCCTTCCGGCATGGCGAGCAGAAAATCAGGGCAGCGGATCGAACCTTCCTTCGGCGGCGATTACGATGACGACGACGATCTACGCGTCGAGGCGAGCGATCGCGTGATCGGTGGCGGACGCAAGGCCAAGCAGGCCCGGCCGAGCGCCAAAGGCGCGCGCGCGACGCGCGGCAGGCTGACCGGCAGAGGCGGGTCCGGCGGCGGCTTCCTCGCTCCGGTGCGGCGGCTTGCCTATTGGTGCGTCGTGCTCGGCATCTGGGGCGCGATCGGCGTCGGCGGGCTGGTGCTCTACTATGGCGCGCGCATGCCGAGCGCCACGAGCTGGTCTATCCCCGAACGGCCGCCGAACGTCAAGATTCTCGCGGTCAACGGCGATATCGTCGCCAATCGCGGCGCCACCGGCGGCGAGGCGCTGGCGCTCGAAGACATGTCGCCATACATCCCGCAGGCGGTGATCGCCATTGAGGACCGCCGCTTCTACTCGCATTTCGGTGTCGACCCGCTGGGGCTGGCGCGCGCCATGCTGACCAACCTGACGAGCGGCCGCATGGTCCAGGGCGGCTCGACGCTGACGCAGCAGCTTGCCAAGAATCTGTTCCTGTCGCCGGAGCGCACGCTCGAACGAAAGGTGCAGGAAGTGCTGCTCGCCTTCTGGCTGGAGCAGAAATACACCAAGGATCAGATCCTGGCGATGTATCTCAACCGCGTCTTCTTCGGCTCGAACGCCTATGGCGTCGAGGCGGCGTCCAGGCGCTACTTCAACAAGTCGGCGCGCGACGTCAATCTCGGCGAAGCGGCGGTACTCGCCGGCCTGTTGAAGGCACCTTCGCGGCTTTCGCCGGCGCGTGATCCTGAAGCGGCCGAGGCGCGCGCGCAGGTGGTGCTCGGCGCCATGCGCGAGGAAGGCTTCGTCACCGATGCCGAGATCAAGACGGCGATGTCGCAGACGCCGACGCGGGCGAAAAGCTTCTGGTCGGGCGCCGAGCACTATGTCGCCGACATGGTGATGGACCAGCTTCCCGGCATGATCGGCGAGGTCAGCCAAGACCTGATCGTCGACACCACCATCGATCTGTCGCTCGAGAAGAAGGCCGAAGAGGTGCTCGCCGCATCACTCGAGGAGGAGGGCGGCAAGCTCAACGCCTCGCAGGCGGCGCTCGTCTCGATCGACGGCACCGGCGCGATACGGGCGCTGGTCGGCGGCAGGGACTATGCGGAGAGCCAGTTCGACCGCGCCTCGAAGGCGAAGCGCCAGCCGGGCTCCGCCTTCAAGCCCTTCGTCTATGCAGCGGCGCTCGAGATCGGCCGCACGCCGATGTCGGTGCGCAATGACGCGCCGGTCCGGATCGGCAACTGGACGCCGGAGAACTACGACCAGAAATATCGCGGCGAGGTGACGCTTGCCGATGCGCTGGCCAACTCGCTGAACACCATCGCCGCCCAGCTCGTCATGGAGGTGGGGCCGCCGAATGTCGTCAAGCTGGCGCATCGGCTGGGGATCGATTCCGAGATGCAGGCGAACGCCTCGATCGCGCTCGGCACGTCGGAAGTCAGCCTCGTCGAGCTCACTTCGTCTTATGCGCCCTTCATGAACGGCGGTTTCAAGGCGACACCGCATGTCATCCGCCGCATCTCCACCGCCGACGGCACGGTGCTCTACGAGAATACCTATGACAACCCGCCGCGCGTGCTCGATCCGGCGATCGTCAGCGAGATGAACCGGATGATGGTGCGGGTGCTGACTGACGGCACCGGCAGGAAGGCGCGCCTGCCAGACTGGGAAGCGGCCGGCAAGACCGGCACGACGCAATCTTTCCGCGACGCGCTCTTTGTCGGCTACACGTCCAACCTGACGACGGGCGTCTGGTTCGGCAACGACGACGGCAAGTCGATGAAGAAGGTCACCGGCGGCGGGCTGCCGGCCAAGGCCTGGCACGATTTCATGGCGGCAGCGCATGAGGGGCTTTCGCCCTCGCCGCTCTTCGGCACGACCGGCGTCCAGCCGGTCTTCGACGAGGGCAGTCCCGTCGCCGGCGGCGAGGCTTTGCCCGACGGTTTCGGTGATCCGGCAGCCTTCCCCGAACGCCCGGCAGCGATGGACGGTGCGATCGCCGTCGACCAGACCCGTCCGGCAGCAGAGCCGACGGGGGGCCCGATCCCGCCGGCAGGCGTCGGCGAAACCACCGGCGCGACCCGTCGCACAACGCTTTTCGAGCTTTTGACCGGCGGCTGAACAGGGCGTCGCCAGCGACAGACAGACGCGCCCGATCATCGACGGACGCATCGCGCGCAAGCGACCGGGAAAGTCCGCTTGCTTTTGGCCCTGCTCGCCCCGCAGAATGCCTTGCAGTGCGAAACGCCGGTCCTTATATACGCCGCATCGACGCAGCCCTCGGGCCGCGATCAAATCCAAAGAGCATCCCGTTAGGGACTGTCCCATGAATGCCTGACCGGGTTCCGACAGTCCGCTGCAAGGAGAGAACGACATGGCAAAAGTTATTGGTATTGACCTCGGAACGACCAACTCCTGCGTCGCCGTGATGGACGGCAAGGACGCGAAGGTGATTGAAAACGCCGAAGGCGCGCGCACGACCCCGTCGATGGTGGCCTTCTCCGACGATGGCGAACGTCTCGTCGGCCAGCCGGCCAAGCGCCAGGCGGTCACCAATCCGGAAAACACCCTTTTTGCGATCAAGCGCCTGATCGGCCGCACCTTCGAGGACCCGACCACCCAGAAGGACAAGGGGATGGTCCCCTACAAGATCGTCAGGGCCGACAATGGCGATGCCTGGGTCGAGGCGCATGGCAAGAGCTATTCCCCGTCGCAGATCTCCGCGATGATCCTTCAGAAGATGAAGGAAACCGCCGAATCGTATCTTGGTGAGAAGATCGAGAAGGCCGTCATCACCGTTCCGGCCTACTTCAACGACGCCCAGCGCCAGGCCACCAAGGACGCCGGCAAGATCGCCGGCCTCGACGTGCTGCGTATCATCAACGAGCCGACCGCGGCCGCCCTTGCCTACGGCCTCGACAAGAAGGAAGGCAAGACGATCGCCGTCTACGACCTCGGCGGCGGCACCTTCGACATTTCCGTGCTGGAAATCGGCGATGGCGTCTTCGAGGTGAAGTCCACCAACGGCGATACCTTCCTCGGCGGTGAAGACTTCGACATGCGTCTCGTCGAATACCTGGCTGCCGAGTTCAAGAAGGAGCAAGGCATCGACCTCAAGAACGACAAGCTTGCGCTGCAGCGCCTCAAGGAAGCTGCCGAAAAGGCGAAGATCGAGCTGTCGTCCTCGCAGCAGACCGAGATCAACCTGCCGTTCATCACGGCCGATGCTTCCGGTCCGAAGCATCTGACGATGAAGCTGTCGCGCTCCAAGTTCGAAAGCCTCGTCGAGGACCTGATCCAGAAGACCATCGCGCCGTGCAAGGCGGCCCTCAAGGACGCCGGCGTCTCGGCTGCCGAGATCGACGAAGTCGTTCTCGTCGGCGGCATGACGCGCATGCCGAAGGTCCAGGAGACGGTGAAGCAGCTGTTCGGCAAGGAACCGCACAAGGGCGTCAACCCGGATGAAGTGGTCGCCATGGGTGCCGCCATCCAGGCCGGCGTGCTGCAGGGCGACGTCAAGGACGTCCTGCTCCTCGACGTGACGCCGCTTTCGCTCGGCATCGAGACGCTCGGTGGCGTTTTCACCCGTCTCATCGAGCGCAACACGACGATCCCGACCAAGAAGAGCCAGGTCTTCTCGACGGCCGATGACAACCAGTCCGCCGTGACGATCCGCGTCTCCCAGGGCGAGCGCGAAATGGCCGCTGACAACAAGCTGCTCGGCCAGTTCGACCTCGTCGGCATTCCGCCGGCACCGCGCGGCATGCCGCAGATCGAAGTGACCTTCGACATCGACGCCAACGGCATCGTGCAGGTCTCCGCGAAGGACAAGGGTACCGGCAAGGAGCACCAGATCCGCATCCAGGCCTCCGGCGGCCTTTCCGACGCCGATATCGAGAAGATGGTCAAGGACGCCGAAGCCAACGCCGAGGCGGACAAGAAGCGTCGCGAATCGGTGGAAGCCAAGAACCAGGCCGAGAGCCTGATCCATTCTTCCGAGAAGTCGCTGAAGGAATATGGCGACAAGGTTTCCGAGACGGATCGCAAGGCGATCAGCGACGCGATCGCGGCGCTGAAGACTTCCGTCGAAGCGTCCGAGCCGGACGCCGAGGACATCAAGGCCAAGACCAACACGCTCATGGAGGTTTCCATGAAGCTCGGCCAGGCGATCTATGAAGCCCAGCAGGCGGAAGCAGCGCATGCGGATGCCGCCGCTGACGCCAAGCGTGACGGCGACGATGTCGTCGATGCCGACTATGAAGAAGTCAAGGACGAGGACGACCGCAAGCGGTCGGCATAAGCTCTCCTCGGTCAAACCAGCGAAGCCCGGGATCGCTCCCGGGCTTTTCTGTTGCCGCCGAAGTCCCGACACTACCGACAGCCGGCGGGAAATGTACTTGCAGGCGCGGCGCGCAGCGATCAATCCGAACGATGATGCAAGGGCAAGTGGCGAGAAGTGGTGCCGGAACGCCATTATTCCGACAAAAAAGCACTCGGTGGCCCGACTTGGCTATGGTATCGCGCTTCAAGGTTTACTAAATCCTGTGGCAAGATAATCAGGCAGGGTCGGATCGCGCTGGCAAGCCTTGTCAACTGGACAATCTTTGAAGCATGAAACGAGATCTTTACGAAACGCTTGGCGTTGCAAGAAACGCGGACGAGAAGGAACTGAAAAGCGCCTTCCGTAAACTGGCAATGCAATATCACCCGGACCGCAATCCCGGGGACCAGGAAGCGGAAAAGTCCTTCAAGGAAATCAACCAGGCCTACGAGACGCTGAAGGATCCGCAGAAGCGTGCGGCCTACGACCGCTACGGCCACGCAGCCTTCGAGCAGGGCGGCATGGGAGCCGGCTTCGGCAACGGCTTTGCGGGCGGCAGTGCCGGCGGCTTCTCGGACATTTTCGAAGACATCTTCGGCGAGATGATGGGCGGCGGTCGTCAGCGCCGCTCCTCGGGCGGTCGCGAACGCGGTGCGGACCTTCGCTACAACATGGAGATCACCCTCGAGGAGGCCTTTTCCGGCAAGACGGCGCAGATCCGCGTGCCGACGTCGGTCACCTGCGACGTCTGCACGGGCTCGGGCGCGAAGCCGGGCACCAGCCCGAAGACCTGCGCCACCTGCCAGGGCTCCGGCCGTATCCGCGCCGCCCAGGGCTTCTTCTCGATCGAACGCACCTGCCCGACCTGCGGCGGTCGCGGTCAGACGATCACCGATCCCTGCAGCAAATGCCATGGCCAGGGCCGGGTCACCGAGGAGCGCACGCTGTCGGTCAATATTCCGACCGGCATCGAGGACGGCACGCGTATCCGCCTCTCCGGCGAGGGCGAAGCCGGCCTGCGCGGCGGTCCCCCTGGCGACCTCTATATTTTCCTGTCGGTCAGGCCGCATGAGTTCTACCAGCGCGACGGAGCAGACCTCTACTGCAGCGTGCCGATCTCGATGACGACCGCGACACTTGGCGGCAAGTTCGACGTTACCACACTCGACGGCACGAAATCGCGCGTCACCGTGCCAGAGGGCACCCAGGCCGGCAAGCAGTTCCGCCTCAAGGGCAAGGGCATGCCGGTGCTGCGCTCCAACCAGACGGGCGACCTCTATATCCAGATCCAGATCGAGACGCCGCAGAAGCTCACCAAGCGCCAGCGCGAATTGCTGCAGGAGTTCGAGCAGATCTCGTCCAAGGAGAACAATCCGCAATCGACGGGCTTCTTCTCCCGCATGAAAGATTTCTTCGATACACTGAGCGAATAGCCACACCAGGCTTTCGACTTTGCCCCTCACCCTAACCCTCTCCCCACAGGCGGGGAGAGGGGACTTTGGGCAGGCACTAGCCGCGAGTCCCCTTCGCCTCGCCTGCGGGGAGAAGGTGGCCGGCGGGCCGGATGAGGGGCATAGTCGAGGGGCCCGGATCGCCGGTGCTCCGCCCGTGCTCATCTTATGTTACCGCCGCCACCAATTGCCAGAAGCCGAGGGCCATAAGCACCGAACCGGCGAGCCGCGACAGGAGGCGACCGACCGGCAGTAGCTTTTCGGCAAGCACGAAGAGCGCGATCGCGGCGATCCACAGCACATTCATGATGCCGCCGACGAAGAGGAGTGCCATCAGCGCCCAGCAGCAGCCGACGCAATAGAGACCGTGACGGAAGCCGAGCCTCATGGCGCCACCCGGATCGCTTCGGAACCCGCCGTGTCTCTGCAGGAAGACGATCGGCGCCTGGCACTGCGTCAAACAGGCATCCTTGAGCGGCGTCCACTGGTAAAGTCCCGCCACGATCAACACGATGCCGCTGAAGACACGACTGGCGCTTGCCAGCGCCGGGGTCAGCAGCGTGCCTTCGATCAGCCATTGTCCGAGCGTGGCGACCAGTGCGAAACCTGTCCAGGCGATGAGGTAGCCGGCGGTGAAATAGCCGGCCGAGGCAAAGGGCTTGCCGTCCCTGAGGCTTTGCCGTCCGACGCGGGCATAGAGAAGGATCATCGGCGACGCTGAGGGAAGCATCATGCCGATCATCATCACCACCCACATGGTCAGGGTGAAGGTGGCCTCGACCGGGCTCCAGGGACGCGGCGAAATCCCCAGCAATGCGTCGAGCGGTCCGGTCCTCGCCTCGCCTCCCATGTGCATGTCCATATCCATGTCCACGCCGGGGTCCATGGGCATTGTTGCATCCATTCCCGTCTCGGGCATCGACATGCCGCCCATGTCCATGCTGGCCGCGAGCCAGAGAATATAGATCCAGGCGACCGCCGCTAACGTGGCGATCGCCGCAGCGACGATCGACCGGTCGCGGCGCAAGAGGGATTCGAGCGTGGTGTCGGTCATGGTGTCAGTGCACCACTCCGCGTTCGGTCATGTGGATCCTGGCGAAATGGGCGTGCGAGTCCGACAGGGACAGCGACAGCGTACCGACCGTGTCGGCCCAACCGCGCCCCACCTCGCAGGTATCATACTCGAAGCCGGTCGGCAGGTTGAGCCTGGCGCGGTGCTTATCACCCGTTACCGGATTGAGGATCGGCTCACCGCGCGCCTCGATCCATCCCGGCACGCTGACGCGCGCCGTCCGCCCTTCGATGTCGACCTCGAAGTCGATCGGCGCGAAAACCGGATCGTGGAACGTTTCGAAGGTCGTCGAAAACACCTGGAAGAAGGTGGCGCCGGGTTCGGTGTCCTGCCCGCTCATGATGCGCAGCAGCGCTTCGCGCTGCATGTCCGACGCCCGCTCGTCGACGATCGGCACGACCTCGCCGCGGCCCTCATGGATGGCGCCGGGCCAGGCGACGATCATTCCGCACTTCAAGCCATCGAGGCGGGTGTCGCCGTGATGGCCTTCCTCGATCTCGATCATCCCCACGGCGCTGCAATGCCCGTGCGTCGGCAAGGCATTGAACTGGCAGGGGCAACCATAGGCACAGTTGCAATGAATGAATTCACGGCCCTTGATCGTCCATTTGACGTTCGCCATCGTCCCCTCCCAGAGACTATTCCCTTAGGCCATGGGAATATACACCCCGCCAGAAGGGCTGCCAACGGCGCGGCGGTGCCCCGGCGCCACACCATTTCAGGGCGAGTCGGATCGAGTTCGGGTGAAGATATGCCGCCGCCTTAGCCGACGAGGTCGACAGCGAAGTAGGAGAGGGCAGAAATCAGCGCGGCGGCGGGCATCGTGATCACCCAGGCGACGACGATGTTTCCGGCGAGGCCCCAGCGCACGGCAGAGACACGCCGAGCCGAGCCGACGCCGATGATGGCGCCGGTGATCGTGTGGGTCGTCGAGACCGGAATGCCGAGCCAGGTTGCCGCAAACAGCGTGATGGCGCCGCCGGTCTCGGCACAGAAGCCTTGCATCGGATTGAGCTTGGTGATCTTCGATCCCATGGTGTGGACGATCCTCCAGCCCCCGAAAAGGGTTCCGAGCGCGATCGCCGCCTGGCAGGTGATGACCACCCAGAAGGGCACGTGGAACTCCGGCCCGAGATAGCCCTGAGAAAAGAGGAGCACGGCGATGATGCCCATGGTTTTCTGCGCGTCGTTGCCGCCATGGCCGAGCGAATAGAGCGAGGCTGACACGAATTGCAGCCCTCGGAAGGTGTTGTCGACGGCAAACGGCGTCTGGCGCACGAACAGCCAGGACACGATCAGCACCAGCAGGAGAGCCAGCACGAAGCCTATCCCCGGCGACATGACGATGGCGCCGGCGGTCTTCAGAAGACCGGACCAGACGATGGAACTGAAGCCGGCCTTGGCGAGGCCCGCGCCGACGAGACCGCCGACGAGAGCGTGCGAGGAGCTCGACGGAATCCCGAATATCCATGTCAGGATATTCCAGGTGATCGCGCCGATCAGCGCCGCAAAGATGACCTGGGGCGTGACGATGCCGGGATTGATGATCCCCTTCCCAAGCGTCTCGGCCACATGCAGGCCGAAGAACAGGAAGGCGATGAAGTTGAAGAAGGCCGCCCACATGACGGCATATTGCGGTCGCAGCACCCGCGTCGAGACGATCGTCGCTATCGAATTGGCTGCGTCGTGCAATCCGTTCAGGAAATCGAAAAATAGGGCAACCCCGATGAGACCCACAAGCAGCGGGAAGGCGAGGGTGGCGTCCATCAGACGTTCTCGATCACGATGCCGCTGATTTCGTTGGCAACATCCTCGAAGCGGTCGACGACCTTTTCCAGCTCGCCAAAAATCTCGCTGCCGATGATATAGGCCATGGGATTGGTGCTGCCATGGCGCTTGAACAAGTCCTTCAGGCCCTGCTCATGCAGTTCGTCGGAGCGGCCTTCGACGCGGGTGACCTCTTCGGCGATCGTGCTCAGGCGTTGCGCATTGACGCCGATCCGGTTGAGGAGCGGAATAGCCTCGGCGACGAGATGGGCGGCCTCGACGACCGCCAAGCCCATGGCCTGCATGCCGGGATCAAAGCTCTTCTGCTCGTAGAGCCGGATGGTCTTCACCGTCTTGTGCATCATGTCGATCGCATCGTCCATCGACTGGATGAGATCCTTGATATCGCCGCGATCGAAGGGCGTGATGAAGCTGCGGCGCACCGCAAGCAGGACCTCTCGGGTGACCTCGTCGGCCTCGTCCTCGAGCTGGACGATGCGATCGCAATGGCGCTCGATGTCCGGTCCGCCGGCAAGCAACGCGTTCAACGCCTCCGCCGCCTCCATGACAGTGCGCGAATGCTGCTCGAAGAGATCGAAGAACCGGTCTTCACGGGGGAGGAGCTTGCGAAACAGGCCGAGCATCATTCATCCAACTGTCGATTGTCACAAAACTGTCATATTGCACTTGCGCGGCGGGGGAAAGTTCCGATGCGTCCGAAAATAGAGGCTTTCCCACAGCGGATTCTGCCACAAAGGCCCCCCGATTGGACCTAACCCTCTCCAGCACGCGGGGCTTGGCGCTCGCCGCAAGGCTCCTCTCGCCGTCGTTACGGGGCGAAGGTCGCGGCAGGGGAATGAGGGGCAGAAATCGACCCAAACCGTATTAACCTTTCGCCTTGCCTTGGCCCGGCTTTCGTCCTACCTCACAGGCACGTCGAATTCGGACCCGCAATGCCCCACAAGGTCTCTCTCACCCGCCTGAAACTCAACGACTTTCGCAACTATGCGGCGCTCTCGCTCGAGCTCGACCAGCGGCATGTCGTGCTGACCGGCGAGAACGGCGCGGGCAAGACCAACCTGATGGAGGCGATCTCGTTTCTTTCGCCGGGCCGCGGCCTGCGACGCGCCGCTTATGCGGATGTCGCCCGGGTCGGCGCAAGTGACGGCTTCTCGGTTTTTGCCGCAGTCGAGGGAATGGAAGGCCCGGTGGAGATCGGCACGGGTACGGCAGGCGCGGAGGAAGGGCAAGCCCGCCGCCTCAGACTCAACGGCACGCCGGCCCGCACCGTCGACGAACTCACCGATCATCTGCGCGTGCTCTGGCTGACGCCGGCGATGGACGGCCTGTTCACCGGCCCATCCTCCGACCGGCGGCGGTTCCTCGACCGGCTGGTGCTCTCCCTCGATCCCGAGCACGGCAGGCGTGCCAGCGAATTCGACCGTGCGATGCGCAGCCGCAACCGGCTGCTCTCCGAATTCCGGCCGGATCCCGCCTGGCTTACCGCGATCGAGCGCGAAATGGCCGGCCTGGGCGTGTCGATGGCGCTTGCCCGATTGGAGATGCTCGGCCTGTTGACGGCACTCGTAGAGCGGAGCCAGGGCGGCGGCACCTTCCCGTCCGCCAGCCTCTCGCTCGCCGGATTTCTCGACGATCGCCAAGGGCTGCCGGCCTACGATCTCGAAGAGCAGTATCTCTCGATGCTCAAGGACGGCCGCGCCCGCGATGCGGCAGCGGGCCGAACGCTCGATGGACCGCACCGCAGCGACCTGATGATCCGCCATCGGGAAAAGGACATGGAGGCGGAACGCTGCTCGACCGGCGAGCAGAAGGCCCTTCTCGTCGGGCTGGTGCTCGCCCATGCGCGTCTCGTCGGCGACATGACCGGCCACGCGCCGATACTCCTGCTCGATGAGATCGCCGCGCATCTCGATCAGGGACGGCGGGCGGCGCTCTTCGACCGCGTCGACGAACTCGGCGGCCAAGCCTTCATGACCGGAACGGATCAGGCAATGTTCGAGGCGCTCGGTGAACGGGCACGCTATCTGACCGTTGCAAATGGTCACGTTTCGGAGTGACATCCCCTCCTCCATAACGCGTCGAAAAGAGGCGCGGGCAGGAACCCCACGGAGACGGACATGACCGCAGCAGCCCTCGATCCATCGGAAATCGCGCGCTATGCGCGCCATATCGTGCTGCCTGAGATCGGCGGCGCCGGACAGCAGAAGCTGAAGGCCGCGCGCGTGCTCGTCATTGGCGCGGGCGGTCTCGGCGCGCCGGTGCTGCAATATCTCGCCGCCGCGGGCGTCGGAAAACTCGGCATCGCCGATGACGACGCCGTCTCGCTGTCGAACCTGCAGCGCCAAATCATCCACGCCACCAGCGACATCGGCCGGTCGAAGGTCGAGAGCGCCGCCGCCGCGATCGCCGACCTCAACCCGCTTGTGGTGGTCGCGCCGCACCCGCAGCGTATTTCAGCTGAGAACGCCGAAGCGATCTTCCGGCAATACGACCTCATCGTCGACGGTTCGGACAATTTCGATACGCGCTATCTGGCGGCGGATGCGGCGGAGGCGGCACGGATCCCGCTCGTCACAGGCGCCGTCGGACGCTTCGACGGCTCCGTCACGGTGTTGAAACCCTACGAGGCGGATGCCGACGGTCACCCCAACCCATCCTACCGCGATCTCTTCCCGGCGCCGCCTCCGCCGGGTGCGGTGCCGGCCTGCGCCGAAGCCGGCGTGGTCGGGGCGCTAACCGGTGTCATCGGCACATTGCAGGCGATGGAAGCGATCAAGCTCATCACCGGTATCGGCGAACCGCTCGTCGGCCGCCTGCTGCTCTATGACGGCCTCGCGGCCGCGTTCAGCACGATCCGCTATCGGCGCGGCCGGATTTGAAGACAGGATGGAAACGCGTCGCCTCGACCAGAGCTTCGATCGCTACGAGGAGCTCCTGGCGCTGATCCTGACATCCTTTGCCTATATGGATGGGCGGATCGATCCGCCCTCCTCCGCTCATGCACTCACGGTCGAGTCCTTGCGTCGGAAATCCAACGACGAGATCGGCTTCGTGATCGCCGTTGGTCGCGAGCTTCTCGGTTGCGTGTTCGTGAAGCCCGAGCCGGACTGCCTTTACATCGGCAAGCTGGCCATCGATCCGGCCCATCAGGGCAAGGGCCTCGGCCTCCGGCTGCTTGCCGCCGCGGAGGAGACGGCCGGTCACTTCGGCCTGCCCGTGCTGAGATTGCAGACGCGTATCGAGCTCACGGAAAATCACGCCACCTTCGCAGCCTGGGGCTTCGTCGAGACGAGCCGATCCGCCCATCCCGGTTTCACGCGGCCGACCTCGATCGAAATGCGGAAGCTGCTTTGGACCTGAAGCGCCGCATGCAACCGCGGCTATAGTCGCCCCCTCTCCCCGCAGGCACCCCGCAGGCGGGGAGAGGAGAAGGGTGAGGGGCAAAAGCCACCTTTTTTCATTTCAGCTTCAATCCCTCCCCGGCAGCACCCGGTCCGGCGGGCGATGACCGTCGTAGAAGGTGCGGATGTTGATCACCACCTTGTCGCCCATGTCGATGCGGCCTTCGAGTGTCGCCGAGCTCATATGCGGCAGCAGCACCACCTTGCCTTCGCCGGCGAGCCTGATGAGCTTGGGGTTGACGGCCGGCTCATTCTCGAAGACGTCGAGACCGGCGCCGGCAATCTTGCCCTCCCGCAGGCATTTGATCATTGCCGTCTCGTCGATCACGTCGCCGCGCGCGGTGTTGACGATGTAGCTGTCGGGGCGCATCAGCGCCAGCCGGCGGGCCGAAAGCAGATGATAGGTGGCCGGCGTCGACGGGCAATTGACGGAAACGATGTCGACGCGGGCGAGCATCTGGTCGAGGCTGTCCCAATAGGTCGCCTCGAGCATCTCCTCGGTCTCCCGCTTGACGCGATGGCGGTTGTGATAGTGGATCGAAAGGCCGAAGGCCTTGGCCCGGCGGGCGACGGCTGTCCCAATCCGCCCCATGCCGACGATGCCGATCCGCTTGCCGGCGATGCGGCGGCCGAGCATCCAGGTCGGCGACCACCCGGCCCATTCGCCCTTGCGGTCGGTCAGCACCTGCGCACCCTCGGCGAGCCGGCGGGGCACCGCCAGGATGAGCGCCATGGTCATGTCGGCGGTATCTTCGGTCAGCACGTTCGGCGTGTTGGTGACGGTGATTCCCTTGCGGGCGGCGGTATCGACGTCGATGTTGTCGACGCCGTTCGAGAAGGCCGCGATGAGCTTCAATTGCGGGCCTGCCTGCTCGATCAGCGCGGCGTCGATTCGGTCCGTCACCGTCGGCACCAGCACATCGATCCTTTTCACCGCGGCAACCAGCTCCGGCTGGCTGCGCGGCGTATCGTCGATGTTGAGCTCTGCGTCGAAAAGCTCGCGCATCCGGGTTTCGACGACATCCGGCAGTTTCCGGGTGATATAGACGGTCGGCTTCTTCTTGCTTGTCATTCCTGCGAGCGGCCCTCGTTGACGGGTCCTTAACCAAGTTGGGTGATAGTTTTCTCCCTATAGCCGCAATTTCTACCAGACCCGGTGGGGAAGACAATTGAAAGTCGCTGTCCGGGTCCAGGATTTGCGGCACGCGTCCGGTCGGGCGCGTTCCAGGGTGCGTCCCCGGATCGGAAACGACCCGAGGATTAGAACATGCGGCAATTCAAAGTGCTACAGCGAGCTTTGTGCGTCTGAGAAGGCCACCGCTGTGGAGACGCCGCAAGGCCTCGCTTACGATCGGAACATGGGCTTCGTCATGCGTCACATCATTTCCAAAGCCTCTCAGTTGTTGCTGGCCGCGTTCCTCGGAACGGCCATCATGAATTCCGCCGCCTTTGCCCAGGCGGCAAAGGGCCCGAGCGGACTGCCGCTCCCCCGCTTCGTCAGCCTCAAGTCCAGGAGCGTCAATCTCAGAATCGGGCCGAGCCTCGATTACGCGGTCGCCTTCCGCTATCTGAGATCCGGCGTTCCCGTCGAGATCATTCAGGAATACGACAACTGGCGCCGCATCCGAGACGCCGACGGCACGGAGGGCTGGGTCAACCAGGCGCTGCTTTCCGGCGATCGCACCGCCGTTGCTGCACCGTGGATGCGCGGCAAGGGTGAAGAGATCTTCGTCAATCTCCGGCGCGACCCACAGAGCACGGCGCCGATCATCGCCCGCATGCAGCCGGGCGTGCTGCTACATATCGGCGAGTGCAACGGCGACTGGTGCCATGCGGAGACGCAAGGGGTGGAAGGCTGGATCGCCCAAAGCGAAATCTGGGGCGCCTATCCGGGGGAAGCCTTCAAGTAGGCCGCTCCGACCAGCGACGGACGCTCGCCCCCAGTTATGCGTTCGCCTAAGAACTAACGGGCGTGTCGAACGTCATGACTTGGTCGACTTTTTGATCAGTCCTAACTTCGAAATGAGATCGGTGACGAGTTCATCCACGCCCCTCTTCGCGGTGTCGATGACGAGTGGCCGCGGCATCCAATCTTCATAAACTCGATTGGTGATCTCTTCCCACGTTGGTTTTGCCAGCCCCCGTACATCGGTCTTCCGGGTTTCTACCCGCCGACGATGCTCCACTTTGTCTGAGCATATGATCTCAACCTCGATGGCCGATTTGCCCGACCGCTCTGCGACTGACAGCCACGCGTCTCTGGTTACTCGGAGGCAGTTTACCGAATCAGCGATGACGGTATTGTCGAGAGTGAGATTGTCTTTAGCCACTCCATAAGCCGCTACGTACCCTGCTGGCCCGATGTCGGAGTTTAGACCGCCCGAAGCGCGAATGCTTTGCTCGATCGTGTCGACTCGCACATGCACGGCATGCAGTTGCCTCGCAAGGGCGCGAGCAATTGTCGTTTTCCCCGTCCCCGGTAAGCCGCCCAAAATGATGAGCATGAGCAGAGCTTTCGATTGTTCTCACACCGACTTTCAGTCGAGATGCGTCAGACGAGGGCGGCCTCCCGGGCAGCGCTGGCGAGCGATATCATCGGGCGCGGGCCGATCTGGCCGATGACGATACCGGCCGCCAAGTTGCCGAGCTTGCTGCAATCTTCGAGCGAACGGCCGGCCGTGTAGCCGTAGAGGAAGCCGGCCGCATAAAGGTCGCCGGCGCCGGTCGTGTCGACCACTTGCTCGACCGCAGTCGCGCCGACGCGCACCCGTTCCTCGCCGCGCACGACGATCGAGCCTTCCTCGCTGAGGGTCACGGCGGCGAGCTTGCAATCCTTGGCAAGCATTCGAAGCGCCTGATCGAAATCCTCCG
The DNA here is from genome assembly GCF_000265205.3 of Sinorhizobium fredii USDA 257. Lineage (NCBI taxonomy): Bacteria > Pseudomonadati > Pseudomonadota > Alphaproteobacteria > Hyphomicrobiales > Rhizobiaceae > Ensifer > Ensifer fredii. Next base: position 6,251,807 of record NC_018000.1, on the reverse strand, counting down.
TCTCGTAAAGCGCCAGTGCCTCCTGCTTGTTGGCGAAGACGATGTCGACGGTGCCGGAGCGCATCAGGTCGAGAAACTCGTCGCGGTAGCGATGCACGCAGAAACTGTCCGATAGCGTCATCGCCGTCTCGCGACCATGGGCATGGGCAATTCTCGCTGCCTCGCGGATCGCGTCCTTGGCGCGCGGCGGATCCCAGAGATAGCCCTCGAAATAGGTGACGCTCGATTGGGCGACGACGTCGGCCTCGACGTCTTCCGGGCCGAGCTCGACACAGGCGCCGAGATAGGTGTTCATCGAGCGCTCGCCGTCCTCGGTGACGAAGATCATCGAGCGCGCGGTCGGCGGCAGGCTCTCGAGCGGCTGGGTCTCAAAATGAACGCCCTGGGCGCGGATGTCGTGGGTGAAGATCTGGCCGAGCTGGTCATTGGCAATCTTGCCGAAATAGGCCGCCCGCCCACCGAGGTTCGCAACGCCGGCGGCGGTGTTGCCGGCGCTGCCGCCCGAAGCTTCGACCGCCGGGCCCATGCGCGAATAGAGGAGCTCGGCCCGCTCCGCATCGATGAGGTTCATCGCGCCCTTGATGATACCGTTGTGCACGAGAAAACTGTCATCGCAGCGCGCGATGATATCGACGATCGCATTGCCGATCGTCAGTACATCGAATTTCGTCATGAGCTCCGTCCGGTTTCCTGAATGGCCGGTGTTCGTTAATAGCGGTTTTCCGGCCATTTGGAAGACGTAAATATGCCGCGATCACCTTGGCAGAGCGGCCGCGTCGTAGGCGTCGGCGAAGTCGGCGCTTGGCGGGATCGGCTTGATGACATCGATCATCACGCCATTGGGATCGGCGGTAATGAAATGGCGCTGGCCGAACGCCTCATCGCAGAGTGCCTTGAGAATGGGAAGCCCGGCACCTCGAATCTCGGTGTAGAGCCGGTCGGGATCTTCGACTTCGAAATTCAGCAACAGGCCCTGAACGGGTGCCCGGCGCTGCTCCGGCACGGTCTCATGACGGTAATCGAGAACGGCAAGCGTCACATGCTCGTCCTCGGTCGACTGCAAATGCATGTACCAGTCGCTGACGAAAAGCGGCTCGAAGCGAAAATGCTTCACGTAAAACTCGGCGGTCGCCCGCACATCCGCCGTCATGATCACCGGATAGTAGCTCGTCGATTTCATGCTTTTCCTCCATTGATCATTATCATACAATCTGTATGCATCTATAATTAACATACAGGCTGTATGTATGCAACAGGAAAAGCCCCGGCGTTCGAATCGCCAACGCTCAGACACGACCCGCGCCGCCATCCTCGAGGGAGCGCGCGACCTCTTCATCGCGAAAGGTTATGCGGACACGGCAACGCCTGACATCGTGGCTGCGGCGGGGCTGACGCGCGGAGCGCTCTATCATCATTTCGAGGACAAGAAGGCGCTGTTTCGAGCCGTCGTCGAACGGGAGGCGGGCGAGGTCGCCGCAGCGATCGAACGTTCCGACAGAGGTCAAGACTCGCCGCGAGACGCGTTGCTTGCGGGCGCGTCCGCTTATTTCGACGCCATGTCGATACCGGGGAGAGTGCGTCTGTTGCTGCTTGACGGCCCCGCCGTCCTTGGCGTTGCGGAGATCGCAGCCGTCGACGCGGCGCATGGAGGGCGGACGTTGCAGGAAGGCCTTGCGGCGGCGATGCCGCCAGGGCGGATCGAGGAAGCGAGCCTCAAGGCGACGGCGGTGCTGCTATCGGCCGCATTCGACCGGGCAGCGCTCGAAATCGACGCCGGCGCCGCGCGAGACCCCTATCTCGACGCCATGGGCAGGCTGATTGATGGGCTGATCGGCGGATGACGCCCGAGAGGCGTGCAACAGTCAGCCGGCGACAGGAACGGCCTGCGGCGGCAACTCGACGAGCGGCGCCGGGATGTCGCAACTCTTTTCCGGAGACTTGCAGATATCGGCGATGATACAGCGCTCGCATTCCGGCCGCCGGGCCTTGCAAACGTAGCGGCCGTGCAGGATCAGCCAATGATGGGCGTGGTAGAGGTATTTCTCCGGAATGACCCGCATCAGATTGGCCTCGACCTCGTCCGGCGTCTTGCCGGGCGCCAGCCGAATTCGATTGGCGATACGGAAGAGATGCGTGTCGACGGCGATTGTCGACTGGCCGAAGGCCATTTGCAGCACCACATTGGCGGTCTTGCGCCCGACCCCCGGCAGCGTCATCAGTTCCTCGCGCGTCTTCGGCACCTCGCTGCCGAAGTCGGCGAGCAGCTTCTCGCTAAGCGCGATGACATTCGTCGCCTTGTTGCGGTAAAGGCCGATCGTCTTGATGGCGTCGCGCAGCTTTTCTTCGCCGAGCGCCAGCATCTTTTCAGGCGTGTCGGCAACGGCAAAGAGTGGCCGCGTCGCCTTGTTGACACCGGCATCGGTCGCCTGCGCCGAAAGCGCGACGGCCACCAGCAGCGTAAAGGCGTTGACGTGTTCGAGTTCGCCCTTCGGCTCCGGCCGCTGAACCGAGAAGCGCCGAAAGATCTCGTCGATTTCCGCCTTGCTGTAGACACTGCGTTGCCGCTTGTTTCCGCGGGCGGCCGTCGTCGCTTTCGGTTTCGCGGATCCCGGCGACAATTTGAGCTTCACGTTTTTCATGCTGCATCTATAGTCATTGGGTATGACCGAAGGCAACGCCGAGACAAGCATCAACGACGAGCCGATCTTTGCGGCAGAGCTCACCCCCTACCGCTCGCTCGGCTTCAGGGGCTTTAAGATCCTGCTGATGATCGCCGGTGCGATGAGCGCGATGCATGTCTTCGTGTTCCTGGTCATCGGCGCCTGGCCGATCGTATTTTTCTTCGGCCTCGATTTCGTGCTGCTCCTCGGTGCCTTCTGGCTCAATTATCATTCGGCGCGCGCCCGCGAGGAGGTCAGCGTCTCGCGTACCGACGTGTCGGTGAAGAAGTACACGCCGTCGGGGCGGATGACCGAGCTGCGCTTCAATCCCTTCTGGGCGCGTTTCAGCATCAAGCGCCACCAGGAGATTGGTATCGTCTCGATGAAGATCAGCGGCGGCGGCCGGCAGACGGATGTCGGTTCCTTTCTCAACCGCGACGATCGCGAAACCTTCGCGCTCGCCTTCTCCCGCGCCCTGGCCACGGCCCGGTCGAGATGAATCAAGAAACGGGTGGTTATCCCTCCGCCCGCATGGTTTCCTGCGGCATGACAGGAGATGATCCATGAACGTCGTGACAACCATTCCCACCGACATCACCCCGGACGGCACCGACTACGATACGGTGCGGCACGTCATCGAGATGCTGACGGAGGATTACCGCGACCAGCCGTCGCTCGAAACGATCGCCCGGCGGTTACGCCAATCGCCGACGCAGCTTCAGAAGGTCTTCACCCGCTGGGCCGGGCTTTCGCCAAAGGCCTTCCTGCAGGCGGTGACCCTCGACCATGCCAAGCGGCTGCTGCGGCAGGAGGACATGCCGCTGCTCGAGACCAGCATCGAGGTCGGGCTCTCCGGACCCGGGCGGCTGCACGACCTGTTCGTCACCCATGAGGCGATGTCGCCCGGCGAGTGGAAGGCCCGCGGCACCGGCCTGACGATCCGCTACGGCTTCCACCCCTCCCCCTTCGGCACGGCGCTGGTGATGGTCACCGACCGCGGCCTCGCAGGCCTTGCCTTCGCCGATGCCGGCGAGGAGCGTGCGAGCTTCGAGGACATGTCCCGCCGCTGGCCGAACGCCACCTATCGGGAGGACAGCGCGGCGACCGCACGCTATGCGGCACGCATCTTCAACCCGGAGCGCTGGTGCGCCGACGAGCCGCTCAACATCGTGCTGATCGGCTCGGATTTCCAGATCCGGGTCTGGCAGGCGCTGTTGAACATCCCGCTCGGCAAGGCCACGACCTATTCGAAGATCGCCGGTGAAATCGGCCAGCCCACGGCATCGCGCGCCGTCGGCGCTGCGGTCGGACGCAATCCGATCTCCTTCGTCGTGCCCTGCCACCGGGCGCTCGGCAAGGGCGGCGAGCTTACCGGCTACCATTGGGGGCTGACGCGAAAGCGGGCGATCCTGGGGTGGGAAGCCGGGAAAGCATGAAACAAAAAAGGGGCGCCGCCGCGCCCCTTTTGCTTGCATGCAGGTGTCGGGGGCTCAGTGCGCGCCCGACATGTCGCCGAGCACTTCCTTGGAAACAACGGTGGAATCCGCCTTGAGCTTGTAGACCATCGGTACGCCGGTGGCGAGGTTGAGGTTCAGGACCTGCTCCTTGGTCAAGCGGTCGAGCACCATCACCAGAGATCGCAGCGAATTGCCGTGGGCTGCGACCAGCACCTTCTCGCCGGACAGCACACGCGGCAGGATTTCGGTCAGGTAGTAGGGCCAGACGCGGGCGCCGGTATCGCGCAGGCTCTCGCCGCCGGGCGGCGGCACGTCATAGGAGCGGCGCCAGACATGGACCTGCTCCTCGCCCCATTTGGCGCGGGCATCGTCCTTGTTGAGACCGGAGAGGTCGCCATAGTCGCGCTCGTTGAGTGCCTGGTCGCAGATCGTTTCGAGCGAGGACTGGCCGACGGCGTCGAGCACCATCTGGCAGGTGCGCTGGGCACGGACCAGCACGGAGGTGAAGGCGACATCGAATTTTATGCCGTATTCGGCAAGCGCCTTGCCGCCGGCCTTTGCCTCCTCGACGCCGAGTTCGGTCAGGTCCGGATCGCGCCAGCCGGTGAAAAGGTTCTTCAGGTTCCATTCGCTCTGGCCGTGCCGGACGAGGACGAGAGTGCCGCTCATTTCGATTTCCTCTTGAGGTTTTACGTGTCAGTTAAGCCCGAGAACATCGAGCATCGAATAGAAACCCGGCTTCTGGCCGCGGCCCCAGAGGGCCGCCGCGACGGCGCCGCGCGCGAAGATCGAGCGGTCGGTGGCGCTGTGCGAGAGCGTCACCATCTCGCCCTCGCCCGCAAGCATCACCGAGTGCTCGCCGATGACCGAGCCGCCGCGCAGCGTCGCAAAGCCGATCGCCCCTTCGGGACGCGGGCCGGTATGGCCGTCGCGCACCCGGACGGAATGGGCCGCAAGGTCGATGCCGCGGCCCTTTGCGGCCGACTCCCCGAGCAGCAGCGCCGTGCCGGAGGGCGCGTCGACCTTGTGCTTGTGGTGCATTTCGAGGATCTCGATATCCCAGTTGGCGGCCGGAAGCGCGCGCGCCGCCTTTTCCGTGAGAACGCCGAGCAGGTTGACGCCGAGGCTCATATTGCCCGACTTGATGATGCGGGCGTGGCGGGCGGCGGCAAGGATCTTCGCCTCGTCGTCCGCCGAGCACCCGGTCGTGCCGACGACGTGGACGATGCGCGCCTGGGCGGCAAGACCGGCGAATTCGACGGAGGTCGGCGGCGAGGTGAAATCGAGCACGCCTTCGGCATCAAGGAACGCTTCGAGGGGCTTGTCGGTGACGGGGACGCCGATCGGCCCGAGACCTGCCAATTCGCCCGCATCGCGGCCGATGAAGGGCGAACCGGGCCGCCCGACGGCGGCGTGAAGACGCACGCCGGCCATGCTGTGGACGATGCGGATGAGCGTCTGGCCCATCCGGCCGGCCGCACCGACCACCACGAGCTTCATGTCCGTTTCGCTCATCGTCGAATTTCCTCGTTCTTATAGGATTTGGGCGCCGACGGCGGCGTCCGCGCTGCCCTGGAGATTGTGGAGGCGAGCGTAGAGACCGTCCGGCCGCCGTGCAAGTTCCTCGTGCGACCCCTCCTCGATCACCGTGCCGTCCTTCAGGACGACGATCTTGTCGGCGTTGACGACGGTCGACAGTCGGTGGGCGATGACGATCACGGTGCGCCCGCTCATTGCCTGTTCGAGGGCCTTCTGGACGGCGGCTTCCGATTCGGTGTCGAGCGCCGAGGTCGCCTCGTCGAGAAAGAGGATCGGCGCGTTGCGGACCAGCGCACGGGCGATCGACAGCCGCTGGCGCTGGCCGCCGGAAAGGGTGATCCCATGTTCGCCGACCGGCGTGTCGTAGCCCTCAGGCTGCGCCAGGATGAAGTCATGCGCATAGGCGAGGCGGGCGGCCTCCTCGATCTCGGCGTCGGTGGCGTCCGGCCGGCCGTAGCGGATGTTGTCGCGGATCGAGCCTTCGAAGAGATACGGCTGCTGCGAGACATAGGCGAGGCCGTTGCGCAGCGACTGCTTGGTGACGCCGGCAATGTCCTGGCCGTCGATGAGGATCTGCCCCGCCAGCGGATCGTAGAAGCGCGGGATGAGGCTGATGATCGTCGACTTGCCGGCCCCGGACGGGCCGACCAGCGCCGTCGTCTTGCCGCCTTCGGCACGGAAGCTGACACCTTTGAGGATCTCCTCGCCGTTGCCATAGGCGAAGCGCACGTCGCGCAGTTCGACCGTCGCCTCGCCGAGCTTCAGCTCGGTGGCGTCGGGGCGGTCGCGCTGATGCGGAACCGTGTCGAGGATTTCGTAGATCATCCGGGCGTTGACGGCGGCGCGCTCCAGCGACACCTGCAGCCGCGCCAGGCGGCGCGCCGGGTCATAGGCCATCAGCAGCGCGGTGACGAAGGCGAAGAACGCGCCCGGCGGCACGTTGCCGTAGATCGAGCGGAAGGCGGAATAGGCGAGTACGCTGGAGATCGCCAGGCCGGCAAAGGTCTCCGTCATCGGCGCGGTGCGCTCGCTCAGCCGTGCGATGCGGTTGGCGCGGTTCTCGGCCCGCTCGATGATCGTCTCGACCTTGCGGCGCAGTTCGTTCTCCATCGTGAAGGCCTTGACGATTGTGATCCCCTGGATGGTCTCCTGCATCGCGCCGAGGACGCGGCTGTTGACCTCGACCGCCTCGCGGGTCGCCAGCCGCAAGCGCTTGGAAATATAGCGCAGGCCGAGCAGCAGCGGCGGCGCGACGAAGAACACGATCAGCGACAGCAGCCAGTCCTTGCTGAACATGACGCCGACCAGGCCGACCAGGGTCAGGAAATCCCGGGCGATCGAGGTGACCGTCATGTTGAGCACGTCGCGGATGCCGCTGACGTTCTGGCTGACCTTGGCGGCAAGCTGCGCCGAGCGATGCTCGTGGAAATAGCCGACGCTGAGCGCCATCAGGTGCGCGTAAAGCCGGCGCTGATAGCGCGCCACGATGTTGTTGCCGATCTTCGAGAGCGCCACCGCCTGGCCGTAGGTCGCCAGGCCGCGCAGCACGAAGGCGGCGAAGATGGCGCCGCAGATCGCCAGGACGATATCGGCCCGCCGGTTGGCGAAGGCCTCGTTGATCACCGTTTCCATGATCCAGGCCGTGAAACCCGTCGTGGCCGCCACCACGACGAGGCAGGCGATGGCAAAGGCATAGCCGCGGATGTGGTCGCGGCCGTTTTCGGCGATGACGCGTCGCAGGATTCCGGTGATCGTCTCGGAGTCGACCGTGCGCTGTTGTCTGTCCCTGGCGTTCAAAAAGCCCGTCTTCCCTAACGCGTGATTCCTTAAATCGAAATTGATTGAAGGAATCATGCAGCTATTCAAAGTACTACAGCGAGCTTTGCGCGTCTGAACAGACGCGCGGCGCTGTCCCCTGTTGTGGCTGCACCACCTGTCGGGCGCTCTATAGTGGCTCGAAGCCTTTTTGGCGAGTCTTTGCGTCGACCGGCGCGTTCAGCTTCTCCAGCGCCGTCCCTCCATTGCAACACCGAAATCTCGCGGCGCGCGTGCGAAGGCGGCAAGCCCGGAAAGCGCCGCCATCGGATGAACCACCGCAAAAGTGGGAATCGATCGCATCAGCGCCGAGTGCGGCGCCTTGTCCTCGAAGGCGGCGCGGAATTCCGGCTTCATCAGGGCCGACAATATCTTCTGCGAAATACCGCCGGCCAGGAAGACTCCGCCGCGCGCCATGAAGATCAGCGCCATGTCGCCGGCAACGCGGCCCAGATAGGTGCAGAACAGCGACACTGTCTCGACCGCCGCCGGGTCTTGCCCGGAAAGCGCCCTGGTCGTCACCTCCGCCTGATCCTTCAGCGACGGCTCGACGCCATCGGCCGCGCAGACGGCGCGGTAGAGATTCATGATGCCGCGGCCGCAAAGGATCTGCTCTCCCGCCATGCGGCACTCGATTGGATCGAGGAACGGCCATATGCGGAAATCGCGTTCGCTGCGCGGTCCGATGTCGACATGGCCGCCTTCGCCCGGAACGGGAATCCAGGTGTCCTGCGCGAAGACGAGGCCGGCGACGCCGAGCCCGGTGCCGGGGCCGAGCACCACGCGGGAACTCCGCGGCCGCACGCTGCCACCGCCGATCTGCACGACGTCCTGGTCGGCCGGCGCGGCAATGGCGAGCGCCTGCGCCTCGAAGTCGTTGATGACCAGCACGTCTTCCAGTCCGAGCCGCGCCAGCATGTCCTTCGGCCGGATAACCCAGCCGGCGTTGGTTAGCGGAATCTCGTCGCTCTTGATCGGCCCTGCCACGGCGAGGATCGCCGAGCGCGGTTTTTCGGCGATCTGGTCGAGAATGCTCTTCTGCAGCGCTTCTTCGATAGTCGCGAAGTCACCCGTCTTGACGGGCGGCAGTTGCAGGAGCTCGGAAGCTGCATCGACGAGCAATGCGAAACGGGCGTTGGTGCCACCGATATCGCCGATCAATATCGGAAAGGAGAAACTGTGTTCACTCGCACTGGGCATGGCAGGTCCGTCCTGATCGCGGCATGAATTTCCTGAGATGTATCAGTTGCGCCTGAAGTCGATCAACTGCTCGGCGGTCGCGCGATTGAGCGCCATCGGAATATCGTAGACGATCGCCAGCCGCATCAGCGCCTTGACGTCGACGTCGTGGGGCATGGCGGTCAGCGGATCGACGAAGAAGATAAGGCAGTCCACGTCGCCGGTGGCGATCAACGCACCGATCTGCTGGTCGCCGCCGAGCGGACCGCTTTTCAGCCGCGTGACGTCGAGGCCGGGGCAGGCGTCGAGAACGCGGCCGCCGGTCGTTCCGGTCGCAACGATCTTCCAACCGGAAAGCGTCGCCTCGTGCGCCTTGGCGAAGGCCGCGAGGTCATCCTTCTTCTGATCATGGGCGATCAGGGCGAGACATTTGCGATCTGCCATGCGGCGTCCCCGGCAAGCTCTCGTGGACCGGAGCAGAAAGCACGGCGCGATCACACTCCAGTCCGGATTTAAATCGATTTGAACGGCCTATACATGAGTGCCGCGAAATTGCAAAGACACTTGTGGGCGGGCCCTTTCCTGGTGGTTATTGGAGGGCGGGGCGCGGCAGCGGCACCGGGATATTGGCGAGCGGCGCTTCGGCCGCGGCGCCGATGACCGCTTCGATGCTCGTCGCCGCGGCGGGAATGGCGGCAGGAGCCCGATAGGCCGTGCCGTAGGTCGCCTGCTGTTCGGAGCCCGGCGCGGGGCCGTTCAGCACGAGGGCGCAGGCCTTCGGCAGGTCGCCGAGCATCGCAAATTTCGGCTTTGGCGGCTTCTCGCCGGGTTTCTTCTTCGGCTTTGCCCAGGGCGTGTCGGTAAACCACCAGGCGAGCGACTTGTCGCAGCCGTCGCCGGCCGGCACCGCGGCCTGGTCCTTGCAGCCCTGCGAGCCGGCCGGGCACTTGATGCGAATGTGGAAATGGTAGTCGTGGCCGTAGATCGGCCGCACCTTGCCGAGTGCTGCGCGATCGCCACGCCAGGTGTCGCAGAGCTTCTTCTTGATGGCCGGGTTGACGAAGACGCGCTCGACGTCGGGGTAGCTCGCCGCCATCATGATCAGCCGCGCATGGGCGGGGGTCCACACGGACCGGTCGATCGTCAGGAACTTGCTCTTGTCGAGCATGGAGGTCGCGGAAATCGATTCGCGCTCCTGATAGCTGAGCGTCCTCTGCGGCATCGGCGTCAACCAGATATCGGCGTCGAGCCCGATCTGGTGCGAGGCATGGCCCGACAGCATCGGGCCGCCGCGCGGCTGCGAGATATCACCGAGCAGAAGGCCGGGCCAGCCAATCCTTTCGGCCGCATCGTGGGAGAGGCGCTCGATTAACGCGATCATCTCAGGATGCCCCCAGCGCCGGTTGCGCGACAGGCGCATCGCCTGCCAGGTCGGGCCATCGGTGGGGATAGCGATACCGCCGGCCAGGCAACCCTTGGAGTAGAAGCCGTAAGACGTCGGCGCCGCCTCGGTCGGCAACGCCTTTGCGCCGAAGAGCTCCTTGGCGGGCGTGCCGTCCCCCGACGCGGCGTCGGTCGTCAGCAGGCCCGCGCTCACGGCCAGGGCCAAGAGCCCAGCGCCGCAGCGTCGAAGCGCAGCACTCGTGTCAAATCCCATTCCATCCCCCATCGGCAGCGACGCGAAACATGCGGGCAAATCCCGCCGGCTCCTATACTGATTCGCCGCGGTTGCATCAGCCTTGCGACTCACCCTGATGTGACTCAAAAATTTCGCCTGATTTGGGGCAGACCCTGTCAATTGCCCTGATTTGGCCTATTCTGGTTTTCAAGAATAACCGAAAATACAAGGAGAAAGGGCAGGATGCTGGAATTTGGCGGTATGGGGCAAGCGAAACTGGCAACCGCATTCCTGGCAATGTCCCTGCTCCTTGCGCCCTTGGCAGAGGCCCAAGAACAACCAGCCTGGCATCACGGCCTGTCGCTGATCGGTGAACTCAAATACCCGCCCGGTTTCAAGCATTTCGATTATGCAAACCCCGATGCTCCGAAGGGCGGAGACATCAGACTCTCGCAGACCGGGACTTTCGACAGTTTCAATCCGCTCCTCGCGACCAAAGGGGAGGCGGCCGTAGGGCTGGCCCTCGTCTTCGACACGCTGATGAAACCGGCGGATGACGAGATTTCGACGGCCTACGGGCTTCTCGCCGAGAGCGTCTCCTATCCCGATGACATCTCGTCGGCGACCTTCCGCCTGCGGCAAGAGGCGAAGTGGCAGGACGGAAAGCCGGTTACACCCGAGGACGTCGTCTTCAGCTTCGAGAAAGCGAAGGAACTGAACCCGCTTTATCAAAGCTATTACGGACATGTGGTGAAGGCGGAAAAAACCGGCGATCGCGACGTCACCTTCCACTTCGACGAGAAGAATAATCGCGAACTGCCGCACATTCTCGGTCAGATCCTGATCGTGCCGAAACATTGGTGGGAAGGGGCCGGGCCGGACGGCAAGCCGCGCGACATCGCCCGCACGACGCTCGAGCCGGTCATGGGATCCGGCCCCTATCGCATCGCCTCGTTCTCCGCCGGTGGCACGATCCGCTACGAGCGGCGCGGCGACTATTGGGGCGCCTCGCTCAACGTCAATCTCGGGCAGAACAACTTCAACTCGATCACCTACTCCTTCTTCGGCGACCGCGACGTCGAATTCGAGGCCTTCCGTTCCGGCAACATCGACTACTGGACCGAGAACCAGGCGAGGCGCTGGGCAACCGGCTTCGATTTCCCAGCGGCAAAGGAAGGCCGTGTCAAGCGCGAGGAAATCCCTAACCCCTTCCGGGCGACGGGTGTGATGCAGGCGATGGTTCCGAACATGCGCCGCAAGCCTTTCGACGACGAGCGCGTGCGCCAGGCGCTGAATTATGCCCTCGACTTCGAGGAACTGAATCGAACGATCTTCTTTAATCAGTACCAGCGTGTGAACAGCTTCTTCTTCGGCACCGAGCTCGCCTCGTCGGGCCTGCCCGAAGGCGCGGAACTGAAAATCCTGAACGATGTCAAGGAGTTCGTGCCGCCGGAGGTATTCACCACGCCCTACACAAATCCGGTCGGAGGCACACCGGAAAAGGCGCGCGACAACCTGCGCAAGGCAATCGCGCTGCTCAAGGATGCCGGCTTTGAACTAAAGGGCAACCGCATGGTGAACAAGGGGACTGGCAAGCCTTTCGTCTTCGAAATTCTGGTAAACAGCCCAGCGCTCGAGCGGGTCGCGCTCCCCTATACGCAGAACCTCAAGCGAATCGGCATCGAGGCGAGCGTGCGTATGGTCGATCCGTCGCAATATACGAACCGGGAGCGTAGCTTCGATTACGACATGACCTGGGAGGTCTGGGGCCAGACCCTGAGCCCCGGAAACGAGCAGGCGGATTACTGGGGGTCGAAGGCGGCCTCGCGCGAAGGGTCCAGGAACTATGCCGGCATATCCGATCCCGGCGTCGACGCATTGATCCAGCGCGTCATCTTCGCCAAGGACCGGGAGACGCTCGTTGCGGCGACGAAAGCGCTCGACCGTGTCCTGCTCGCCCACAATTACGTCATCCCCCTCTACTACAAGCTCAAGGCCAATATCGCCTATTGGGACAAGTTCGGCCGGCCCGCGGAATTGCCGAAATATGCGATCGGCTTTCCCGACGTGTGGTGGTTCAAGAGCGCTGCAAGCCAATGAAGACTTGCACTTGAGACCGCTCTCGATTCCAAATGCAGGAAACGAATCAGCTAAAATGCGGGTAACGACCGGCCGCATCGGCCGCGCCAAGGAGTATAGGATTGAGACGAAATAGACGGCAAACCAGCGCCCCTATAACCGGCGGCGCCACAATGCCGAGGTCCGCCTGATGGGTGCCTATATCCTGCGCCGGCTGCTCTTGATGATCCCGACGATCATCGGGATCATGGCGATCTCCTTTGCCGTCGTGCAGTTCGCGCCGGGCGGCCCGGTAGAGCAGGTGATTTCGGATCTGACGAATGCCGCGGGATCCGATCGGCTGTCCGGTACTGGTGGCGATCTCGTCCCGGGTGGCGGCGACGACGGCGGACGCTATCGCGGCGCGCAGGGCCTCGATCCCGAATTCATCGCCAAGCTCGAGAAGCAGTTCGGCTTCGACAAGCCGCCGCTCGAGCGCTTCGTCACGATGATGTGGAACTATGCCCGCTTCGACTTCGGCGAGAGCTTCTTCCGCAACACCTCGGTCGTCGACCTCATCGTCGAGAAGATGCCAGTGTCGATCTCGCTCGGGGTCTGGATCCTCATCTTCTCCTACGCCATCTCCATCCCGCTCGGCATCAGGAAGGCCGTCTCCGACGGCTCGACTTTCGACGTCTGGACCTCCGGCGTCATCATCATCGGCTATGCGGTTCCGAGCTTCCTGTTCGCCATTCTCCTGATCGTAATCTTCGCCGGCGGCTCCTTTTTCGACTGGTTCCCCTTGCGCGGCCTCGTTTCGGAGAATTTCAATGAGCTACCCTGGTGGCAGAAGATCCTCGACTATTTCTGGCACATGACGCTACCGCTGATCACGCTGCTGCTTTCGGCCTTCGCGACGACTACCCTGCTTACCAAGAATTCCTTCATCGACGAGATCAAGAAGCAATATGTGACGACGGCGCGCGCCAAGGGGCTCACCGAGCGCAAGGTGCTCTACGGTCACGTCTTCCGCAATGCGATGCTGATCATCATCGCCGGTTTTCCCGGCGCCTTCATTTCCGCCTTCTTCACCGGCTCGCTGCTGATCGAGTACATCTTCTCCCTCGATGGCCTTGGCCGGCTCGGCTATGACGCGGTGGTCAAGCGCGACTATCCGATCGTCTTCGCGACCCTCTACATCTACTCGCTGATGGGCCTCGTCGTCGGCCTCATCTCCGACCTGATCTACACTTGGGTCGACCCCCGCATCGACTTCGAGCGGAGGGATGTCTGATGAGCACGGTCGCGACCTATGCGAGGGCACCCGAAAGGGGCTGGCTGACCCCGATCGGCCGGCGGCGCTGGCAGAACTTCAAGGCGAACCGGCGTGGCTACTGGTCGTTCTGGATCTTCCTTGTACTCTTCGGCCTCAGCCTCTGTGCCGAATTTATCGCCAACGACAAGCCGATCGTCGCCTCCTACAAGGGCGAGATCCTGTTTCCGGCGTTGGTGGACTATCCCGAAGAAAAGTTCGGCGGCTTCCTCGCCGAAACCGACTTCCGTTCCGATTTCATCCGCGACGAGATCGAGGCGAACGGCTGGATGGTGTGGCCGCCGATCCGCTATTCATACCAGACGGTCAACTCCAACATCCCGCATTCGGCGCCGACCGCGCCCTTCTGGCTGATGAGCAAGGAGGAGCGCTGCTCCGCCTATCCGCAAGGCGCCGCCGATCCCGGATGCATAGTCGGCAACTTGAATTGGCTCGGCACCGACGACCAGGCGCGCGACGTCATGGCGCGGATGATCTACGGTTTCCGCATCTCGGTGCTGTTCGGCCTCGCGCTTACCATCGCCTCCGCGGTGATCGGCGTTTCGGCCGGCGCGGTGCAGGGCTATTTCGGCGGCTGGACCGACTTGCTTCTTCAACGCTTCATCGAGATCTGGTCGTCGATGCCGGTGCTCTACATCCTGCTGATCATTGCTGCCATCCTGCCGCCCGGCTTCTTCATCCTGCTCGGCATCATGCTGCTCTTCTCCTGGGTCGGCTTCGTCGGCGTGGTCCGGGCCGAATTCCTGAGGGCGCGGAATTTCGAATACGTCAATGCGGCACGCGCGCTCGGCGTCGGCAACGGCACCATCATGTACCGGCACCTGTTGCCGAACGCGATGGTGGCGACGCTGACCTTCCTGCCTTTCATCCTGTCGGGCTCGATCACCACGCTGACCTCGCTCGACTTCCTCGGTTTCGGCATGCCGCCCGGCTCGCCGTCGCTCGGCGAGATGATCTCACAGGGCAAGTCGAATCTCCAGGCGCCCTGGCTGGGGCTCACGGCCTTCTTCGCCATGTCGATCATGCTGTCGCTGCTGATCTTCGTCGGTGAGGCGACGCGCGACGCCTTCGACCCGAGAAAGACGTTCCGGTGAGCGAGACGATGACAGACACCCTCCTCTCCGTGCGCGATCTCTCCGTCGCCTTCCATCAGGGCGGCGACACGTCCATCGCCGTCGACCACATCTCGTTCGACATCAAGCGCGGCGAAACGGTTGCGCTTGTCGGCGAGTCCGGTTCGGGCAAATCGGTCACGGCGAACTCGATCCTGAAGCTACTGCCCTACCCGGCCGCCAGCCACCCGAGCGGCGAGATCCTCTTCAACGGCAAGGAACTGCTGAAGGCGAGCGATGCCGAGCTGCGCCACGTTCGCGGCAACGACATCACGATGATCTTCCAGGAGCCGATGACGTCGCTCAATCCGCTGC
The DNA here is from genome assembly GCF_000265205.3 of Sinorhizobium fredii USDA 257. Classification (NCBI taxonomy): domain Bacteria; kingdom Pseudomonadati; phylum Pseudomonadota; class Alphaproteobacteria; order Hyphomicrobiales; family Rhizobiaceae; genus Ensifer; species Ensifer fredii. Next base: position 6,236,721 of record NC_018000.1, on the reverse strand, counting down.
ACACGATCGAACAGCAGATCGGCGAGATTCTCGAGCTTCACCAGGGCATCGAGGGCGCTGCGGCGCGCGCGAAAACGCTGGAGCTCCTCGATCAGGTCGGCATCCGCGAAGCGGAGAAGCGGCTCGGCGCCTATCCGCACCAGCTTTCCGGCGGCCAGCGTCAGCGCGTGATGATCGCCATGGCGCTTGCCAACCGTCCGGAACTCTTGATCGCCGACGAACCGACGACGGCGCTCGACGTCACCGTGCAGGCACAGATCCTCGAGCTTCTGAAAGCACTCAAGGACCAGCACGGCATGTCCATGCTGTTTATCACCCACGACCTCGGCATTGTCCGCAAGATCGCCGACCGGGTCTGCGTGATGACCAAGGGCAAAATTGTAGAGACCGGCCCGACGGCGGAAATCTTCGCCAACCCCCAGCACGCCTATACGCGGCACCTGCTCGCCTCCGAGCCTAAGGGGGAGCCGCCGGCTTCCGATGCATCGAAGCCGATCGTCATCGAAGGGAAGGACGTGAAGGTCTGGTTTCCGATCAAGGCCGGTTTCCTGCGTCGCGTCGTCGACCATGTGAAGGCGGTGGACGGCATCGATCTTACGCTTCGCGCCGGGCAGACGCTGGGCGTCGTCGGCGAATCCGGCTCGGGCAAGACGACGCTCGGTCTGGCGCTGACGCGGCTGATCTCGTCAAAGGGACGGATCGCGTTCATCGGCCAGAATATCGACGCCTATAGTTTCGGCGAGATGCGGCCGCTCAGGAACCGGATGCAGGTGGTCTTTCAGGATCCTTACGGATCACTCAGCCCGCGCATGTCGGTTGCCGATATCATTGGCGAGGGGCTGAAGATCCATGAGAGGGCGCTCTCCGACAACGAGCGCGACTCGAGGGTCGCCGCGGCGCTGCAGGAGGTCGGCCTCGAGCCGGCCACCCGCTGGCGCTACCCGCATGAATTCTCCGGCGGCCAGCGGCAGCGCATCGCGATCGCCCGCGCCATGGTGCTGAAACCGCAATTTGTCATGCTCGACGAGCCGACCTCGGCGCTCGACATGAGCGTTCAGGCGCAGGTGGTCGACCTCCTGCGCGACCTGCAGCGCAAGCACAACCTCGCCTATCTGTTCATCAGCCACGACCTCAAAGTGGTGCGGGCGCTTGCCAACGAGGTGATCGTCATGCGGCTCGGCAAGGTGGTCGAACAGGGGCCGGCCGAGAAGATTTTCAGCGCGCCCGCCGAAGACTACACAAAGGCACTGATGGCCGCCGCCTTCAATCTCGAGGCCGTCAACCTTTCCGCCATCCGTCAGTAGAGCGCCCGCAATGCCCGCGAAAAGCCCCGTCATCGTCGACCTGAAATTCATTCCGGACGAAGTGGATACCGCCCTCGAGGGCGCCTTCCCCGGACGCGAAGTGATCAACCTTGCGGATCCGACCCATCGAGGACGGGACCTCTCTGGCATCGACTATGCGGTGGTCTGGAAGTCAGCGCCCGATCTCTTCTCGCGCGCGCCGGACCTGAAAGTCGTCTTTTCCGGCGGCGCCGGCGTCGACCATGTGCTGAAACTGCCGGGCCTCCCCGAGGTGCCGCTGGTGCGGTTCGTTGACCGGACGCTGACGACCCGGATGAGCGAATGGGTGGTGATGCAATGCCTGCTGCATCTGCGCCAGCAGCGCGCCTACGAGGCGCTGGCAAAGAAGCGCGAGTGGCGCGATCTCAGCCAGCCGGAGGCCGCCGACGTCACCGTCGGCATCATGGGCATGGGCGTGCTCGGACAGGACGCCGCCCGCAAGCTCGCCGTGATGGGCTTCAAGGTGATCGGCTGGTCGCGCAGCAAACGGACCGTCGAGGGCATCGAGACCTATGACGCCGCCGGCCTCGACGCGTTTCTCGGCCGGACGGATTTTCTGGTCGGCCTGTTGCCACTGACGCCCGATACGCAGGGCATTTTCAACGCAGCCCTCTTTAAGAAACTCCGCCGCAAGGGTCCGTTCGGCGCCCCGGTGTTCATCAATGCCGGCCGCGGCGGCAGCCAGGTGGAGGCCGATATTCTCGAGTGCCTCGATTCGGGCGTGCTGGACGCCGTGTCGCTCGACGTCTTCGAAGAGGAGCCGCTTTCCCGGGATAGCCGCTTCTGGGACATGCCGAACGTCTATGTGACGCCGCACGTCGCCGCGTCGTCAGACGTCAAGGCGCTCTTTGCCCATGTCAACGAGCAGATCGACCGCTTCGAAAGCGGTCTGCCTTTGGAGCATGTGGTGGATAAGGTAGCCGGCTACTGATCTGAGGCGCCGCGTCCTCCCTCTGTCATCCTCGGGCTTGACCCGAGGATCCACACACAAGATGAGCGGGTGGGGCGTACCTGGCTGGTTTCTGGATCCTCGGGTCAAGCCCGAGAATGACTGAGCTTTTGGCAGGATTCAGCCCAAATCGCCTAAGGCCGGCGATACCCCGTCGGCTCTCCGTAAAGCCAGCCGATGCGGCGGATGGCGTCGTCGAGCCCTTCGCGGGCAACGGTCATCGTATAGCCATTGGCATGCACCAGGGACTTGTCGTCCTCCATGATGGCGACGTGCCCTTTCCAGAAGACGAGGTCGCCGCGGGAGAGGTCGTCGCGGCCGATCGGCTGGCCGATCGCGGCCTGCATATCCGTGTCGCGCGGTGCCTGCCGGCCTGTCATCTGCATCGCGAGCTGCACCAGACCGGAACAGTCGATGCCGAAGCCGGAGCGGCCACCCCAGAGATAGGGCGTTTCGAGGAAGCGGGTGGCGATGGCGACGTAGTCGTCGCCGATCGGGCCACCGGCCGGCGCGCAATGGTTGGTGACGACCGCCAATCCACCGTCGAGGAGAAAATAGCGCGTGCCGCGCGTCTCGGCCTCGCCGACGACATTCAGCCGGCTTCCCATCGAGAGCGCGAACGCTTGCGGGAAGCGTAGGTCGGCGCCGCGATAGACGAATGTGCGGGGCACCGCGACGATGTGGGTCGCCGGCGCGCCGGGCTCCCCGACCGCATCCCGCGGCACGTAGCCGACATAGCCGTCGAGGTCCGACTTGACCCAGGCCCATCCGTCAGCGACGTCGAGAATGCGTGCCGTTTCGCCATAGAGCAATTCCGTCTCGGTGCCGCCGGCGAGATCCGGCCTTGCCCGAAGCGTCGCCACCGGCACGGACACCGTGGCCGGCGTCCCGTCGACGAAGCGCTTGGCTTCGACGAGACCGCGCAGGCGCTCTTCCGCAAGGTCGGCGCGATAGGCATTAAGACGGCGATCGAGCAGTTCTGGCATGGCTGAACTCACAGTTTGCGGCCCTGATTGATGATCAGATCGCCGAACTTTTCAAGATATAGCGCGCCCTCGACGGTGCGCTTGATGACCACATTACGCCTGTCGCGCTCGTCGCGCACCCGGTCGACGAGGCCGAGCGCGCCCATCGTGTCGAGAGCGCGGGTGATCACCGGCTTCGTCACGCCGAGTTTCGCCGCGAGACCGCGCACCGTGTGCGGCGGCGGCACGAGGTAGATTTCGAGCAGGATCGCCATCTGGCGGAGCGTCAGATCGCGGCTATCGACGCGGACCTGCTCGAGCGAGACGGCATGCCAGAGCCCCAGCGCTTGGGAAGGCGTCAGTTCGACCGGCAAGGGAACTCCTGCGTAAGTCACGTTGCCAGCACCATAGGCGGCCGATCGTTACGCAAGCGTTTCTTCCAGTCATCGAATCCCGGCGACGAGTAGCATTCCCCTACCCTGCAAGCCGGTCTATGTGTTGATAGAGCGCCCTTATTGCCTGGGCTTCACCGCCGATCGGCGAATGCGGACGTTCGGACGGGGCCCAGCCGAAAATGTCGAAATGCACCCAGCTCTTCGCATTCGTCACGAAGCGCTTCAAGAACAGCGCCGCGGTGATCGAGCCGGCCATTCCGCCCGAAGGCGCATTGGTGAGATCGGCGATCCGGGCGGAGACATCCTTGTCGTAGCCCATATAGAGCGGCATCCGCCAGAGCGGATCGTCCACCGCAAGGCTCGCCTCGGAAAGGTCGCGGGCCAATTCCTCGTCGTCGGTAAAGAAGGGCGGCAGGTCCGGGCCGAGCGCGACGCGCGCCGCCCCGGTGAGCGTCGCCATGTCGACGATGAGGTCGGTACTCTCCTCGTCGGCATAGGCGAGCGCATCGGCAAGGATCAACCGGCCCTCGGCATCGGTGTTGTCGATCTGCACCGTCAGGCCCTTGCGGCTCCGGTAGATGTCGCCTGGCCGGAAGGCATTGGAGGAAATCGAATTCTCGACGACCGGCACGATGACGCGCAGGTCAACCTTTAGCTTCGCGTCCATGATCATCAGCGCGAGGCCCATGACATTCGCGGCGCCACCCATGTCCTTTTTCATCAGCAGCATCGAGGCGGCCGGCTTGATGTCGAGACCGCCGGTGTCGAAACAGACGCCCTTGCCCACGAGTGTCACCTTCCTGTGTCCCTTCTTGCCCCAGCGCATCTCGAGGAGCCGCGGCGCCTCGGCGCTGGCGCGGCCGACCGTGTGCACCAGCGGGAAATTCTGGGTCAGCAGGGCTTCGCCGGAGATCACCGAGACGTCGGCCTTGTAGTGGGCGGCGAGCGCCCGGAAGGCCGATTCCAGCGCTTCCGGCCCCATGTCGTTGGTCGGCGTGTTGATCAGATCTCGGGCCAGGAAGACGCCGGCAAGCTGCCGCTTGATGTCGGCCGCATCCGCGTCGGCCGGGATCATCAGTGTCGGCGCCTCGGGCTTGGGGGACTTGTAGCGCTCGAAGCGGTACGAGCCCAGGCCGTAGCCGAGCGCCAGGCGATTGGCGGTCAGCGGCGCCGTCTCGATATGCCATTTGCCGGCTGGCAGGGCGCGGGCGAGCTTGCCGCTCAGGAACGGCGCCTGTGATGGCTTCGTGCCGAGGCCGAACAACGCGCCGCCGAGGTGGCCGTCCGCCGAGGGGATGAGGAGAACGGCGCCGGACTCCGCCTTGAAGCCGGCCTTTTTCGCCCAGTCGAGGGCGATCGGGTCGATGCTCCCGGACTCGATATGCGCCGGCGTCACCGCGAAGATGGGCAGCGTCTTGCCGGCGCTGGCGTTGAACGGCGACGGCCGCTCGATGAACTGGAAGGGAGCCATGAATGTCCTCGACTGACGGATAAGGGATGGTGCAATTAACGCTCTGTTAGGGTTAACAGATTATTGCTGGAGTGAAAGTTGCGCCGTTGATGTTGGGAGTTCCGGTGCCAATTGCCTGGTGGGACGCCGCTTCATGACAACGCAAGACATCTTCTCTTCCTCCATGCATCGCCTCGCTGTTGCAGCCGCGGTCGCGCTGACGGCGATGGCGCTCGGCGGCTGCGCCGGACAGCAGGGCAATAAGGAGCTGACGACCGGCTCCATCCCGAAGCTGTCGAAACCGGTGCCGTCGATGAACGCAACCGAGCTTGCGGCAGCCGCGGAGAACATCGGCCAGGCCTACGAGCGCGACCCCAGGAACCGCGAAGCGGGCCTGAACTACGCCAATCTCCTGCGCATGAGCGGGCGCAACGAACAGGCGCTCGCCGTGATGCAGCAGGTGGCGATCAACCACCCGACGGACCGCGAGGTCCTCGGCGCCTACGGCAAGGCCCAGGCCGCCGCCGGACAGCTCGAACAGGCGCTTGCGACGATTGGCCGGGCGCAGACGCCCGACCGGCCCGATTGGAAGCTGAAATCGGCCGAAGGCGCCGTCCTCGACCAGCTCGGCCGCTCGTCCGAGGCGCGCCTGCGGTATCGCGAGGCGCTGGATCTCCAACCCAACGAGCCCACGATCCTATCGAATCTCGGCATGTCCTATCTCTTGACCAAGGACCTGAAGACCGCCGAGACCTACCTCCGTTCTGCCGCAGACAAGCCCGGCGCCGACAGCAGCGTCCGCCAGAATCTCGCCCTCGCCGTCGGGCTGCAGGGGCGTTTCCAGGAGGCCGAAACAATCGCCCGGCAGGAGCTGACTCCCGAGCAGGCGGAAGCCAACGTCACCTATCTGCGCTCAATGCTTTCCCAAAAGGGCGCCTGGACCGAGCTCGCCAAGGCGGACGACGGAAATACGAACTGAGCGGGATGAAGAAGGCCGCACAGTTTTGCGCCCTTCACCGCGCGTTCACTTCTTCGTGAGATAGCACCCCGACTATGAAGGTTGCAGATGGTCGGCGCAATTTCCGGCTCAACCGCGATGGCGGTTGTCAGCTCATCGAACTCCACTTCATCGTCGAGCACTGTTTCAGAGATCGAGGCGCAAATCGCTCGGAAGGAGGCGGAGCTTTCCAGACGAGACCGAGAAGCAGACGATCCAAAGCGAGATCGCGGCACTCGAGTCCAAGCTCGAGCAGCTTCAAAGCACAAGCAGCAACGCGGCCGAAGAGAGCGTGCAGCCAGAGACCAAGCTTGCCGGTGAAAGCGAATGAATCGGCACGCGCAATTTCGATGAAGAAACCGAATTCGGCGAGCGCACCATCTACCTGTAATGCACGTCGCTCGACAGCGTGGCGCGCGGTCTGGGGCAAAGACATCCTGTTATGACAGCATTGAGCTGCTTGTGATTGCATCCTCGGGTCAAACCCGCGGATGATCGATTACTTGCGAATCCCGCAGCCCACTCTACAAGGCGCCGCGTCTAGAACTTATCCGCCACCTGTATTCCCGCCGGGCCGAGAATGACGGCGACGAGCACCGGCAGGAAGAAGAGGATCATCGGCACCGTCAGTTTCGGCGGCAGCGCGGCCGCCTTCTTTTCCGCCGCCGTCATGCGCTGGTCGCGGCTTTCCTGCGCCAGCACGCGCAGAGCCTGTGCAATCGGCGTGCCGTAGCGGTCGGCCTGGATCAGCGCCTGCATCACCGCTTTGACCTCCTCGAGGCCACTGCGCAAGCCGAGATTTTCGAGCGCGATGCGCCGGTCGGGCAGGAACGACAGTTCCGCCGTCGTCAGCACCAGTTCCTCGGCCAGCGCCGCCGACTGGGCAGAAATCTCGTCGGCGACGCGCCGCATGGCGAGTTCCATCGAGACGCCCGATTCGACGCAGATCAGCAGCAGGTCGAGCGCGTCCGGCCAGGCACGGCGGATCGAATGCTGGCGCTTCGATATCGCATTGGCGATGAAAATGTTCGGCGCATAGAAGCCGAGATAGGAGAAGCCGAGCGCGAAGCATACACGCAGCATGAACGGCTTGTCGGCGAAGTTGCCCAGGACGAAAATGTAGACGACGGCAACGCCCAGAAACAGGAACGGCAGGCAGAACCGCGCGAAGAGGAAGCTATTCAGCGCATTCTGCGAGCGGTAGCCGGCGGTTTTCAGCCGATTGACGGTGTTCTCGTCCACCAGCGCCTGCCTGAGATTGAGCCGCTCGACGACCTGCCGAACCGAGGTATTGTGCTGCGCCCTGAGACTTGCCTTGCCGGCCGCGGCTTCGGCGTTCAGCCGGGCACGCTCGCGGGCGCGGATCTGCTCGCGTTCGGTGGCGACGGATTTCATTCGCTTGGTCAGGTCGCCGCGTTCGAACAGGGGAATGGCGAGCGAGTAGAAGGTCGCGAGCACGGCCATCGACACGAGGACTGCGATGATTATGTTCGGGTCGGTGAGTGTCCTTATCCAGCCGTCCATCGCGCTCTCGCCTCAGATATCGAAATTGATCATGTTGCGCATCACGAAGATGCCGATGCTCATCCAGACGGCCGAGGCACCCATGATGAGATGTCCGCGCGGATCGGTGAAAAGCACCATCATGTAATCGGGCGATGTCAGATAGACGAGCGTCGCCACGATGAAGGGCAAGGCGCCGATGATGCAGGCCGAAGCCTTGGCCTCCATCGACAAGGCGCCGACCTTCGCCTTCATCTTCTTGCGCTCGCGCAGGACCTTGGAGAGATTGCCGAGCGCTTCGGACAGGTTGCCGCCGGCCTGCGCCTGGATGGCGATGACGATCGCAAAGAAGTTCACCTCGGGCAGCGGAATGCTCTGGATCATGCGGGCGCAGGCCTCCGGAACGTTGAGACCGACCTGCTGGGATTCGACGACGCGGCGGAACTCCGTCTTCACCGGCTCCTGACCGTCGCTGGCAATCAGCCGCAGTGCATCGTTCAGCGGCAGACCGGACTTGATCGAGCGGACCATGACGTCGAGTGCGTTCGGAAACTCGTCGAGGAATTTCTTGCAGCGCCGCTTGATCTTCCATCCGACGACCCAACGCGGCAAACCGGCCGCTGCGATCAGCCCGACACCGGCAGCGATCCACAGGCCGGTCCCGGCGATGAGGACGACGATGAAGGCGAACAGACCGAAGACCGCGCTGAACAGATAGAACTGCGTCGGAGAGATCGAAAGATTGGCCTGCTCCAGCCGCTTCTTCATCGACGGAGCGGAATTGGCCGTTTTTTCCTGCTGCTTCTTTTCGAGCTCCTTCAGTGAATCCTGCAGGGATTTTCGCCGCTTGGACATTTCGTTGACGCGGTCGCGGGCCGCCTTGATCTTTACGCGGTCCGTCTCGGCGGCGCTGACGCGGCGCAGGCGGCCTTCCGCCTTCTTGTCGTTTTCGATCCGGGAATAGAGCACACCGTAGGCGAGCGCCGCCGCCGCAAGTGCGACGAGGCCGGCCAATGCCAGGACGGTGATGTCTATGCCGAACATCGCGTGATCTGTTCCTTCGCTTCAGCCCGCGGGCGGCCGCGGGGTTCCTTGTGGGAGCGGGATGCGGGCGGAAAACCGCACACATTCTTCCTCATCCCGCTCTAGTTCTTTTCCATCGCGTCGAGTGTGGCGGCGAGCCGCTTGTCCTCGTTGAAGTAGCGGGCACGATCCCAGAAATGCGGCCGGCCGATACCGGTCGAAACATGGCGGCCGATAATCCTTCCATTGGCGTCCTCGCCGTCGATCTCGTAGCGCATCAGATCCTGGGTGACGATCACGTCGCCTTCCATGCCGGTCACCTCGGTGACGTGGGTAATGCGGCGCGACCCGTCGCGAAGACGCGAGGCCTGGATGATCACGTCCACCGAGCCGGCGATGATTTCGCGAACGGTCTTGGCCGGCAGCGTGTAGCCGCCCATGGCGATCATCGACTCCATGCGGCTCAGGCACTCGCGCGGGGTGTTGGCGTGGATCGTGCCCATCGAGCCGTCATGGCCGGTGTTCATCGCCTGCAGCAGGTCGAAGACCTCCGGCCCGCGCACTTCGCCGACGATGATGCGTTCCGGACGCATGCGAAGGCAGTTCTTGATCAGGTCGCGCATGGTGATCTCGCCCTCGCCCTCGATGTTCGGCGGGCGGGTTTCGAGACGAACCACGTGCGGCTGCTGCAATTGCAATTCGGCGGAGTCTTCACAGGTGATGATCCGCTCGTCGGTGTCGATATAGCGCGTCAGGCAGTTGAGCAGCGTCGTCTTGCCGGAGCCGGTGCCGCCGGAAATGACGATATTGCAGCGGACGCGGCCGATGATCTGCAGCAGAACCGAGGCCGCAGGCGTGATCGACCCGAAGCGGACGAGCTGCTCCAGCGTCAGCTTGTCCTTCTTGAACTTGCGGATCGTCAGGGCCGTCCCGTCGATCGCTAGCGGCGGGGCGATGACGTTGACGCGCGAGCCGTCCGGCAGGCGGGCGTCGCAGATCGGGCTCGATTCGTCGACGCGCCGGCCGACCTGGCTGACGATGCGCTGGCAGATCGACAGAAGCTGAGCGTTATCGCGAAAACGGACCTCCGATTCCTCGACCTTGCCGCCGACTTCGATAAAGGTCTGGCCGGCGCCGTTGACCATGATGTCGGCGATGTCGTCGCGCGCCAGCAGCGGCTCGAGCGGCCCGTAGCCGAGTACGTCGTTGCAGATGTCGTCGAGCAGCTCCTCCTGCTCGGCGATCGACATCGCGAAGTTCTTGATGGTGATGATGTCGTTGACGATGTCGCGGATTTCCTCGCGCGCGCTCTCGGTATCGAGCTTGGCGAGTTGCGACAGGTCGATCGTATCGATCAGCGCGGAGAAGACCTGCGATTTCGTATCGTAGTAGTCCTCCGCCCGCGGTGCACGGCGGCGCACCGGTGCGGCCGGTTGCGCACGGGGCGCGGCAGCGGCCGGTTCGGCGAGGATAGGCGCTGTGGGACGCTCCATTACCGCCGACGGCGCAGCCGGCATGGACGGCGGCATCACGAGCGGTTGCGCGCCAGCCTTGCCAAAACCTTCATTTCCGCGTTTGCCAAACATCACTTCATTCCGCTTGCTGCATCATTCCTTCGGTTTCGAACCGGACGGGAGCCAGAAATGCTCCCTCCGCGCGGGCGCCTATCGCCTGCCGAGCTTTGCCAGAACCTTGCCGAGACCGCCCTTGCGTGCCTTCTTGATCGCCGTGCGTCCGGTCAGAAGATGGGCGAGCTGCGAAAAGGTCTCGGCGGCGGGGGATTTCCTGTCGATTTCCGCGATCATCCGGCCGCTATTGGCGGCATTTCCGAAGAGCACCGTGTCGAAGGGGATGATGGCTGCAGCCTCGATTTCCAGCGACTCGCAGAATTCGTTGGGGGCGATTTCCGGCCGCTTGGGCATCCCCACCTGATTGAGGACGAGATGTGGCGCCCTGTCGTTCGGCCGAAGCTTCTTCAGAGCGTCGAGGAGGTTCTTCGTATTCCGGAGACTTGCCAGGTCGGGAATCGCGGTGATCACCACCTCGTCGGCCTCCCCGAGCACTGAACGGGTCCAGTCCGACCAGGCGTGCGGGACATCCAGCACCGACACGGGCGCGCTGCGCTGGAGGATTTCGAGGATCGGCTGGAAGGCTCCCGCCTCGAAATCATAGGCGCGGTCGAGCATCGAGGGCGCGGCGAGCAGCGACAGGTGTTCGGAACACTTGGTGAGAAGCCGATCGAGAAAGACCTCGTCCAGCCGGTCCGGCGCCGAGACGGCCTCGGCAATCCCCTGCGGCGGATCCTGGTCGAAATCGATGTTTGCCGTGCCGTAGGGCAGATCGAGGTCGGCGAGGATGGTTTCCGTCGAGAACAGGTTGGAGATGCCCCAGGCGCAATTGTGGGCAATGACCGACGAGCCGCAGCCCCCCTTGGCGCCAATGAAGGCGAGGCTTCGCCCGACAGGTTCGGCTTCGGGATCGACGAAGATCGCCGAAACCGCCGCCAGAAGATCCGCCATCGCTACCGGCGCGACCATATATTCCGAGATGCCATTGCGGATCAGTTCGCGATAGAGCGCAATGTCGTTGTGGCGGCCGATGATGACCACCTTGGTGGTCGGATCGCAGACCGCGGCGAGCGGCGCCAGCTCCGCAAGCAGGGATCGCGGCTCCGTGGCGGTCTCGAGGATGATCAGATTGGGCGTCGACACGCTCGCGAACATGTTTGCGGCGGCGGCGATACTGCCTCCGGTGATGCGAAGGCTCACCTTCGCCATACGGCGATCCTGCCCACAGCGCTCCATGAGGCGCTGCATGGCCTCGCTCTCGCAGAAGGCATGGATCGAAATGCGCGGCAACGGCCGAAGCTGATCGAGATCACCGGGGCGCGATACGTCCGCCGCAAGCTCGGCTCCGCCGGTGTCGATGCTGTATTCAATCGCGCTCATCTTCGTTCCTCGAAATGCTACATCATCCAACCGTCGCTCAGTCATCCGAGGCCGCATCGCGCCAGGCGTCGATCACTTCCCCGCGCTGGGCCGCGTCGACCGGCGACATCTGGCGCGGACCGATCAGGTCCGTCGGATTGGCGATCTGTGCGGCCAGGTTGGACTGCGAAGCGCAGCCGAAATTATAGTAGTTGCGGTTTTCCATCGTCAGCGTCAGGTCTTCCGGCCACTCGCCGCAGGGCGCGGTCTGCGCGGTGATCGCGACATAGCTCAAGCGGATGGGCGCGGCGTCGCCCGAGGAAAGCGCTTCGTAACTCGTCTCGATCATTCTCTTCGGCGGCACGCCGGCAGCCGTCAGCAGGCGCCGGATGTCCTTGCGGACGAATTGCGCGGCGTGGCTGTTGACGGAGCCGCGCGGCAGCATGATCTGGATCACGCCGCTCGACGCATTGCGGTATTCGGTCGCAAAGCCGCGGATGACGTCGCGCGTGCCCGCGGTCAGCCGTCTGTCCCCCGAGGCGACCGGAATGTCGATGACCCGCTCCCCTTCGGTAATGACGATCGGATGGCGGGTACGGTAATCGTCCGGGATCGAGCCGGTCGACAGATTGTCCTTGCTGCCGCAGCCGGCAAGCAGGCCGGCGACGATCGCCAATGCGGCCATGCGAGCGAAGGTGCGGGTCAACGGCATCGGGGCCAGCCTTTCAAGTCTTTTGTGAACTGCGTTTCGGTTGTGCATGACCCGACCTATTTGTAGATGAAGCCGACAGTGCCGTGATAGCGGCCGACGGGGGCGGCCGCCTCCGGACGTCCATAGATCCGATTGACGCGTCCGACGAAGAAGCTCTCGAGATCATTGGCCGGATTGAAGTTGTCGTCTGGCCGGGACAGCGCGCTGCGGGCGACCGGCCGCACCAGATAGGGCGTCGCGATGATCACGAGTTCGGTCTCGTTGCGCTGGAAATCCTTGCTGCGGAACAGCGTGCCGAGGATCGGGATTTTCGAAGCGCCGGGCAGGCCGGACATCGCCTGGCGGATATTGTCCTGCACGAGACCGGCGATGACGATCGAGCCGCCGGAGGGGAGTTCGACGCTGGTCGAGGCTTCGCGCCGGCGGATGCCGAGGAAGGTGTTACCGGGAATATCTCTAAAGCTATTTCCCGTTACAACCGATCCCTCATATGTCGGCTCCGAAACTTCTGTCTCGATTGCCAGGCTGATGCGGCCGGCACCAAGGACGACAGGCTTGAAGTTCAGGCGAATGCCATATTCGGCATCTTCAACTTCCCGCTCAACGACCGGGACGGACTGTCCAGTAGCCTCATCCTCTTCCGTCGTGATCTCCTGCACGCCGGCGAGCCGGAATTCGCCGCCGACATAGAACTTGGCCTCTTGGCCGGAAATCGCCGTCAAGCTCGGTTCGGCAAGCGTCCGCATGACGCCCGCCTGCTCCATCGCGTTGATGTAGCTCTGGACCAGGGTACCCCCGACATTGTTCTGTATGAGCGAGTTCGCGGCGACCCCGATTGCGTTGCCTAGATTGGCTGGGTTGCGGAAGCTCAATCCACTTTCGCCGTCAGTGACGCGGCCGTTGAAGCCGAGCTGCTTCAGCACCTGGCGGCTGACCTCGGCAACAGTGACTTTCAAGGTCACCTGATCCTCGCCCTCGACTGTCAGCAGATTGACGATCTGCGAGGTCTGACGCTCCTCGGCAAAAATATCGGCGTCGCCATTGGTGCCCTGGGCAGTGATGTTGCGGGTCGTCGCCTCGCCGCCCTGCAGGAAGGCGCGGGCCAGATCGACCGCCTTGGTGGAGTCGAGCGGCGTGCGGACGGTGCCGGTCAAGACCACGTTGTCGGAGACGATCTCGACACGGATATCTGAATCTGGAATGAAGCGGCGAAGGTTGGCTTCGAGGCCGGCGACATCACGCTCGACGGCAACATCGAGGCTGACGATCTCCTCGCCATTTGGGCCGAACACGAAGATATTGGTCTGGCCGACGGTCTTGCCGAACAGATAGATGCGGCGCGACGTGCGCGTGACGGCATCGGCGAGAGCCGGGTCGGCAACGAGGATATCGTGGGCGTCAGTCGGGAGATCGACGACGACTGCCTTGTTGAGCCCGAGATTGACCTTTTTCTTGACGCCCGGACCGCTCTCGACGATCCGGACCACCGACGATGCGGCGGCTTGCGCCGTCGGCACCGCCGGCAGCATCACGCCGGAGAATGCCAGCGAGAAGGAAAGACCGGCTGCTAGACAGGTCCGAAATGTGTTTCCGCTCGGCTTCACGTTACGCCCCGTCCGATTCTTACTGCTGGTTCTGAGTGGTGCCGGTGTCGTCGTTCTTGACGATGGAACCGGATTTGATGACTTGAATGCTCGGCTGGCCATCGCCGCTCAGAAGATAGTCGGCTGCCTCCGTATCGGCCTCCTGGGCATCGGCGACGCTGCGTAGAGCCAGCGAGATGCGCTCGGCCATCTGCTGCGCGACCGTCATCACTTTCGATTGGTCGGGCGTGAGCTCGAGTGTGGCTGTGGTGCCTATGACGGACTTCGAGCCGTCATCCTTCTCTTCGACCTGCTGGTCGATCGCCAGCACCCGGACATTGCTAAGCACGGTTTCGGTCAGATAGACGTCGCCGTCCGACTTGCGGACCATGATGACGTCGACGCGGTCGTTGGGCAGGATGAAGCCGCCGGCGCCGGTCGCGACGGTGATTTCCGTGGCGACGGCCCGCTTCCCGGCCGGCAGCAGCGACGACATGATGCGGTTCGATGGATCGGCGATCTTTTCCTGGCGGAGGGGCTCGCCGTCGAAGAGCGGCAGGCGAACGACGGCACCGGATAGATCGTCGATTGCCGCCGGGCGGCTTTCCTCGGTGATCATGCCGTCGGCGACGCCGTCTTTCGGCCAGGCCATCCAATGGATCGAAGCGGCGCCGAGCCGGGAACCCACCGGCAGGCTCTTGCTTGCGACGAGCACATTGATGCTCGGCGCCTGCTCGACAAGCGGTTCCGCCATCCTTTGCGCGGGAGCGCGGGTGAGCTTCATCGCCAATAGCCCAGCCATTGCCGCGGAACCCACGGCTACCGCCAGAATGATGATGCGCACCGGTTTCATGATCTCTAAGCCCCTGAAATACCCCGGGGACAGATTGATCAGGAATTGGTGTAATTATAGTTAACGGATCGCTTATGAACGCGGTTAACGAGAAGTAATCGGCGTTTTCGCAACTATGCCGTGGTCACGAAAGTTGCGCGAAAGCGGCTTCCATAAGCGGCGATGAGGGATAAGCGGCAAAGCCGCCGAGCGCGATCGCGATGCCGTAGGGTATTTTTTCGCCGTCAGCAGCAGCTGCGGTACCGGAATGCCGCTCGCCAGAATTGCGTTCTCCTGCCGGCGCAAGAGAAGCACGGCCAGGGTCAACAGCCCGCCGAAAATGGAGACATAGACAAGAAAGGCGACGAGCGATGCATCGAGGCCGAACCAGATGGCGCAGGCGGTCAGCAGCTTGGCGTCGCCGCCGCCCATGATACCGAACGCGAAAAGGCAGAAACAGGCGGCAAAAACCAGAACGGCCGCCGCCACGTGAAGCCCGACCTGTCCGAGACCGAGGCCAACGAAGGGTGCCGTGAGGACAAATGCGCCAAGCAGGATCGCCGACACCCGGTTGGGGATCGTCATCGTCAAGAGATCCGAGATCCCCGCAAAGGCGAGGCAAAACGGAAGGACGACAAAGGCGGCAGCTATGGTCAATTTGCTCTCCGGCGGCGCTTCAAAGAAACAATGATCGAGGGCATGCGGTGATCGCACGAAAGGAGCTGTCTATGAAAAAGGGTCGCTTCAGGCACTGAAACGACCCTCTTTCCAAAGCACAGGAAAATCTGCCGCTTACATGTCGGTTACGGCAGTGCTCATCTCGTCTTTGAGGCCCGTGAACAGCAAATCGAGCTGATCGCCAAGCGCCGTTGCGCCGGTGATGAGCGCCACCGAGATCAGGGCTGCGATCAGGCCGTATTCGATAGCCGTTGCACCGGATTCGTCTTTCATCAGGCGGGCGAAAATGGTCTTCATGGAGGTTCTCCTACTTCACGTTGTTGTTCAGCACTTCCGCCAACTGTTTGCCGTTGATCGGATACCCTGAAATTATCGGGGCCGAATTGCCATCGGCTTAAGGAAACCGGTTAGCGTGAAGTAAAAGCGATACCCCTGGTTCTTGGGTGAATGTTCCCGAAAGGGATCAAGGAAATTGTGCGCCATTAATGTAACCCTTCATTCACCAAAACACGCCAAGATGCGGGCAGCCATTCGCCATCAGGACGCGCCATGATAACGCCCCTCGCGACCAAGCCGGTCGCCACGCTCGCCTTTCTCGCAACTGCCCTTATCGGTATTCTTGCTGCCGGGGGAACGGAGGCGGCAGAGCAGATGATGCGTGTCTATATGGATCACGCCCGCGTGCTGAAACTCGACCGGCCGGTGAGCAAGGTGATCATCGGCAATTCGGATGTCGCGGACGCGACGGTCGCGGATTCGAAGACGATCGTCCTGACGGGCCGCAATTTCGGCACGACGAACCTTGTCATCCTTGACCAGGATGGCAATGCTATCGTCGACGAACGCGTCCTCGTGTCGATCGACGAGGGCAATACCGTGCGCGTCTACAAGCAGACCACACGCACCGTCTTCTCCTGCTCGCCGAACTGCGAGCGTCACGCCGAACGCAAGGCGACCACGTCGAGCAGCAATTGAGGTCTACAGCGCCGTGCGTCTTATCAGACGCACAAAGGTCGCTGTAGCACTTCAAATCTGCTGCATGTTTTTATCCTTGGATCGGCTCCGATCCAAGGAAACATGCAGGTGCCGAGACCACTAAAATTCTTTGGGTCTTGGAAAACGATTCTTCAACAGTCGCAGCCTATTCTATTGCCAATTGCATTAAACGGGGAATGCAGGCGAACTCGCATGCACTTTTCCGCATCCCGCTCACGACGTGACATGACGGAACGGCGCAATGTCGATAGAAGTGAAAGCATCCATGGCAAGCCGGCGCGCATCGCGCCACCTCTTTCGCCGCCTGCTCGGTGACAGACGAGGCGGGACCGCAATTGAATTCGCCATCCTGGCGCTGCCGTTTTTCATCGTGGTCTTCGCCTCGATCGAGACGTTCGTCGCCTTCACAGGCGAGCAATTGCTGGCGAATGCGACCGATACGTTGGCACGCAGGATCCGCACCGGCGAAATCACCTTCAACCAGGGCAAGTCGACGGACATGACCCAGGCGGAATTCCGCCAGGCCTTCTGCGACGAGATCGCCATCCTGTTGACCTGCTCCGCCACCGAGGTCGACGAGCCGGAAAAGCTCTATCTCGACATCCGCGAAGTTGCCGATCCCTCTCAGTTTCCGGCGGCGGTGCCGCGGGTCGGGTCCGGCGATTCCACCGATCTCGACACCGGCGGCTTTCAGTTCGCGCCGGGAGCCGGCAAGGAGTTCACCATGGTGCGTGCCTATTACCGGTGGCAGGTGATCACCGATCTCGTGCGGCCCTATGTTACCAATCTCAGGCCCGCCGGCAGCAGCATGCCGCAGGACTATCTGATGGTGGCAACCGCAACATTCCGCAACGAAGACTATTGAGGATACGATGGGACGCTCGCACGCAATGACCCTTGTCCGGCGTATCCTCGGACGCTTGTACCGCCTCTCGCGGGATCGCCGCGGCGTCGGTGGCGTGGAATTCGCCCTCGTCGCGCCGCTCTTGATCATGACCTACATCGGCGCTTTCGAGATTTCCGTCGGCTTCACGGTGCTGCGCAAGGTCGCCCGCGCCTCGAGTGCCGTCGCCGACCTCGTCACCCAAGAGGCGAGCGTCGATACGGACTTCCTCGAAGGAATGAACAACGTCGCGGAAAGTATCCTGGCCCCCTATGTCGGCACGAACTACACGCTGAAGATCACCGGCATACAGGTCACCGGTACCACGACCGGGACGGTCCTCTGGTCGCGCGACCAGGACGGCGGCACACCTTACCCGGCCAATTCCACGACCTCGGTGCCCTCCGATCTCGAGGCGGTAGACGCCTTCATCGTGCGCACCGAACTGATCGTCCCGCACGAACTGCTGCTCTTTTCGCCGGGTCTTTCGAGCAGCGTGAGCACGATCGACCTCACCAAGACCTCCTATTATCGCCAGCGCTTCGGAACGAAGATCGAATGCTCGGGCTGCTGAGGCGTTCGATCCGCTCAATTGCATTGAATTTGACGCCGCGCTATTTCTGCCGGATTGCGCGGGATCGCTCCCGCCGAGTTCGATAACACCGGACCGCGCCCGCGCTCCGGTCCAGCGGGTGTTCAATGGCGCGTGTCTTTCTCTTCGTCCTCGACTCCTTCGGCATCGGCGGTGCACCCGACGCCGAGGCCTTTGGCGATCTCGGTGCCGATACGCTCGGTCACATTGCCGAGTTCTGTGCGGCCGGCGCCGGCGACCGCGCCGGTTTGCGCGAAGGGCCACTGCAACTCCCCAATATGTCGGCGCTCGGGCTTGTCCATGCGGCGCGACTGGCAACCGGACGGGTCCCTGCCGGCATGCCGCTGCCGGAGCGCGTCTACGGCGTCTATGGCGCTGCCAGCGAGATTTCGCGCGGCAAGGACACGCCGTCCGGCCATTGGGAGATCGCCGGCACGCCGGTGATGTTCGACTGGGGCTATTTTCCGGCCGAGGGCGACGCGTTTCCCTCGGAACTCGTCGAGGCGATCTGCCGCGAAGGCGACGTTCCGGGCATTCTCGGCAATTGCCACGCCTCCGGCACCGACATCATCGCCCGCCTCGGCGAAGAGCATATGCGAAGCGGCAAACCGATCTGCTACACCTCGTCCGACTCGGTCTTCCAGATCGCGGCGCACGAGCAGAGCTTCGGGCTCGAGCGGCTGCTGGAGCTCTGCCAGGTCGTGCGGCGGCTCGTCGACGACTACAATATCGGCCGCGTCATCGCCCGGCCGTTCGTCGGCAACAATCCGGGCAATTTCACCCGCACCGGCCAGCGCCGCGACTATTCCGTCCTGCCACCGGAGCCGACAATCCTCGACCGGCTCGATCACGCCGGGCGGACGGTGCACGCGATCGGGAAGATCGGCGATATCTTCGCGCACCAGGGCGTGACCAGGATCACCAAGGCGGATGGCAACATGGCGCTTTTCGACGCCAGCCTGGCGGCCCTCGAAGAGGCGGAGGAGGGCGACCTCGTCTTCACCAACTTCGTCGATTTCGACATGCTCTACGGCCACCGCCGCGACGTGCCGGGCTATGCGGCGGCGCTCGAAGCCTTCGATGCCCGCCTGCCCGATCTCGACCGGCGGCTCCGGCCCGGCGATATCGTCATCCTGACCGCCGATCACGGCTGCGATCCCACCTGGCGCGGCACCGACCATACGCGCGAGCGTGTGCCGGTCTTGATGTTCGGTCCGTCGCTCAGGAGCCGGTCCTTCGGCATTGCCGACAGTTTCGCCCATATCGGCGAGACGGTCGCCCGCCATCTCGGCATCGCGCCGGGTCCATATGGGAGAAGCCTTATTTGACCGCACATCTGAAGAAAGCCGAGCTGCATTGCCACATCGAAGGCGCCACGCCGCCGGAACTGGCGTTGCGGCAGGCCCGCAAATACGGCATCGACACCAGCGCCATCATCCGCGACAAGGCCTATGTCTGGGAGGATTTCACCAGCTTCGTGAAATGCTACGACAGCGTCGCTTCGCTGTTTCGCACCGAAGGCGATTATGCGCTGCTTGCCGAGACCTATTTGACGGAGCTTGCCGAAGCCGGAACGATCTACAGCGAGATCATCGTCTCGCCCGACCACGGCAACACGATCGGGCTCGGCGCCGACGCCTATATCGAGGGGCTTGCCGCCGGCATGGAAGCGGCCAGAGCGAAAACCGGTATCGAATCGCGCATGCTTATCACCGGCATCCGCCATCTCGGGCCGGAAGCGGTCGTCAGAACTGCTGAATATGCGGCCATGCTCCAGCACCCGCTGGTGACCGGCTTCAATCTCGCCGGCGAGGAGCGCATGCACAGCGTTGCCGCGTTCGCCCGCGCCTTCGACATCGTTCGCGACGCCGGCCTGGGCCTGACAATCCATGCAGGCGAGCTTTCCGGCGCCTTCAGCGTCCGCGACGCGCTCGACCATGTCCGCCCGTCGCGCATCAGCCATGGCGTTCGGGCGAGCGAGGACAAGGATCTGGTCAAGCGTCTGGCGGATGAGGGCGTTGTGCTGGAAGTCTGCCCGGGCTCGAACATTTCGCTGCAGGTGTTCCCGGATTTCGCCTCGCACCCGCTGCGCCCGCTTTTCGAGGCCGGCGTCCGCGTCACCCTCAACTCCGACGATCCGCCCTTCTTCCACACGTCGCTGGCGCAGGAATACGAGATCGCCTCGCATGTGATGGGCTTTGGCGACAGCGAAATCGACCGGATGACGAAGACGGCAATCGAAGCCGCCTTCGTCGACGAACCGACGCGGCAGAAGCTTTTGTCAGCCTTGCACGTCTAGCGGAGAAGGTGGAGCGATTGCCTCTCACCCTAGCCCTCTCCCCGCAAGCGGGAGAGGGGACTTAGAGGGCGCGGCAGATCCCTTCTCCCCGCTTGCGGGGAGAAGGTGGCCGGCAGGCCCCGGATGAGTGGCCACCAGACAAGCAAGTTCGACCAACACTCTTGCGACTTTCGCTCTTTCCATGGAAAAGAGGGCGGATATGCCAATTCTCGGGGAAGGTGAAGCCATGGACGGCGTTACAGTGATCGATCATCCGCTGGTGCAGCACAAGCTGACCATCATGCGCAAGAAGGACACGTCGACCGCAGGCTTCCGACGGCTGCTCAAGGAAATCTCGACGCTGCTCTGCTACGAGGTGACGCGTGACCTGGAACTGACGACGGAGCGGATCGAGACGCCGCTGCAGGAGACCGATGCGCCGGTGCTCGAGGGCAAGAAGCTCGTCTTCGCCTCGATCCTGCGCGCCGGCAACGGCCTGCTCGAGGGCATGCTCGAGCTCGTACCCTCGGCCCGCGTCGCGCATATCGGCGTCTATCGCGACCATGAGACGCTGCAGCCGGTCGAATATTACTTCAAGGCGCCGGAAAACCTCAACGAACGCCTCGTCATCGTCGTCGACCCAATGCTCGCGACCGGCAATTCCTCGATCGCCGCAATCGACAAGCTCAAGGCGCGCGGCGCCAGGAACATCCGCTTCCTCTGCCTGCTTGCAGCACCGGAAGGCATCCGCAATTTCAAGGGAGCGCATCCGGACGTGCCGATCTACACGGCCTCGATCGACAGCCACCTGAACGAAAAAGGCTATATCGTGCCGGGTCTGGGCGACGCGGGCGACCGCATGTACGGCACCAAGTAAATCTTTCTTAACCAGACGACCAAGCAAGTGAGGCGCCGCCGGTTTTCCGGCGGCCTTTTTGCGCTGTGTTAGCAATGCTCCGCTCAAGATAGGCCAAACGCGCCCGCTGATCCCCGGAGCCAGGAATGCTGACACGCCTCATTGCCTTTGCAGGCGGACTTGCCGCCATTGCCCTCGTCGTGCCGGACCTCGTATCAAATTATCTCGATCGCGGGGAGTCTAGATCGCCGCCGCAAGCCTCCGCGAGCGCCACGCCGGCGACCGCCCGGTATGCGGGCGACAAGGCCGTCGTGCTCGAAGCGGATCGCTCCGGCCATTTCGTCGGCACGTTCCGGATCAACGGGCGGTCGGAAGCGGGGCTGGTCGACACCGGTGCAAGCACGATCGCCATCAATGCCTCTGCAGCCCGGCGGTTCGGCATCGCCGTCGGCAATCTCTCTTTCGACGCGCGGGCGCAGACCGCCAACGGAATCGTCGAGGCCGCCCATGTCAGCCTCGACCGCGTCGAAATCGGCGGCATATCGCTTCGGAACGTCGAGGCCATGGTCCTTCCGGACAAGGCACTTTCAGGCATGCTCGTCGGCATGTCCTTCCTCAGCCGGCTCTCGTCCTACCGCGTCGAGGACGGCGCACTCCATCTCGTCAGGTAATTTTCGACAGGACCACGGGGCGCGATGCTGGCCGTTCGTCGGCGATCACATAGAGCTTCGCAACCCTGTCTCTCACTGCTTCGGCCTGTTGCCGGTCGGCCGCATGAACGAAGGCGATCGGTTCGCCCTTATCGAGCTTCGTTCCGAGTGGCCTCAAATGGGAAAGGCCGACCCGGTGGTCGATACTCTCGTCCGGGTGGGTACGCCCGCCGCCGAGCGCAATGACCGCCATGCCCAGTTCGCGGGTCTCGCAGGCGGCCAGATAGCCATCGCGATGAGCGGGCACGGCGACTGCGACCGGCGCCTTCTTGAGATAGGTATCCGACCGGTCGACGAAGTCCGCCGGGCCACCAAGCAGATGCACCATGCGGCCGAAGCGTTCCATCGCAGCCCCGCTTGCAAGAGCGTTCCGCGCCAGCGCCTCGGCCTCCATCTCGTCCGTCGCCACGCCCGCGGCGACGAGCATTTCGGCCGCGAAGGCCATCACCACACGATCAAGCCGCGTCCCCGCCTTCTCGCCGCGCAGAAAAGCGAGACAGTTCTCGATCTCGAGCGCATTGCCGGAGGCATCCGCTAGCGGCTCGTTCATGTCGGTGATCAGCGCCGAAGTCCGCACACCCGCCCCATTGGCGACATCGACGAGCGATTGCGCCAAAATTTCGGTTTCGCCGGGATCAGTCAGTAAGGAACCGTTGCCGAGCTTCACGTCCAGCACCAGCGACTGGAGGCCGGCGGCGAGCTTCTTCGAAAGGATCGAGGCGGTGATCAACGGCACCGAATCGACCGTCGCCGTCACATCGCGGATCGCATAGAGCCGCTTGTCGGCCGGCGCCAGATTGGCGGTCTGGCCGATGATGGCGCAGCCGACTTCGTCGACCACCCTATGAAACAGCGCCGGAGATGGCTGGATATCATAGCCCGGAATGGATTCGAGCTTGTCGAGCGTGCCGCCGGTGTGGCCGAGGCCGCGGCCGGAGATCATCGGAACAATGGGGCCGCAGGCGGCAACGATCGGCGCCAGCATTAATGAGACGTTGTCGCCAACCCCACCGGTCGAATGCTTGTCGACGACCGGCCGCCCGAGCGCGCTCCAATCGAGTGTTTCGCCGGAATCGCGCATCGCCAGCGTCAGCGCCACGCATTCGTGGCGGTTCATGCCGGAAAACCAGACGGCCATGGCGAAGGCGGCGACCTGACCCTCGGAGATCGAGCCGTCCGCGACGCCCGTGATGAAGTCGCCTATCTCCGCTCGTTCCAGCTGGGCGCCATCCCTCTTCTTCCGGATCACCTCCTGGGGAAGCATGGGCATATCAGGCTTCGCTCGCAATCATCTCTTGGAGGATCGCTGCCAGCCGCTTGCCGCCGAAGGGTGCCATCTCCTTCGTCTCGTGATGGCTGAGCTCCGTCCGGGTCATGCCGGCCCCGAAATTGGTGATGACCGATGCGGCCACGACCCTCAGACCGAAGAACCGGGCCAGGATCACCTCGGGCACGGTGGACATGCCGACCGCATCCGCGCCCAGAATGCGGGCCATGCGGATTTCCGCCGGCGTTTCGAAGCTCGGGCCGGAGAACCACATATAGACGCCGCGCGCCAGCGGAATGTTGAGTCGTTCGGCGGCCTCCTCCATCCCAACAGCAAGTGCCGCGTCATAGGCATTGGTCATGCCGACGAAACGCTCGTCGCTCTCGACGCCGATCAGCGGATTGGCGCCGGAAAAGGCGATGTGATCGGCAATGCGCATCACCGAGCCGGGCGGCATGTCTTCGCGCAGTGATCCGGCCGAATTGGTGAGGATCAGGTTTTCGACGCCGAACCGCTTCAGTGTTTCGATCGGACCGCGCATCGCATTGGCATCGCCGCTCTCATAGTAATGAGCCCGGCCGGAAAGGATAACGACGGGGACATCGCCGAGGCGACCGACGACGAGCTCACCCGCATGGCCGGAAACGCTGCTGACCGGGAAGCCAGGTATGTCCGCATAGGCAATGCGGACCGCCTCCGTCACCGCCTCGACAAGCGAGCCGAGACCCGAACCGAGGACGATGCCGTAGCGCGGCGACAGCCCGCCCAATCGCTCACGCAGGAATTCGGCCGCGGCGGTCATCCGAGGATCTCGGTTTCGAAGCTGTGCGGCAGCAGGTCGGAGAGCGCCAGGCTCTTCTTGATGCCCGTCTCGTCGCAGAGATAGATGCGCGTGCTGGCGCCGGAAAATTCCGCCAGCCGCTGCCGGCAGCCGCCGCAGGGTGGGCAAAGCGCGAGCTTCTCGGCGATGACGGCGACCTCCATGATCTTGCGCTGGCCGGCCATCACCATGTGGCTGATCGCCGTCGTCTCGGCGCACCAGCCTTCCGGGAACGACAGGTTCTCGATATTCGCGCCGGTATAGATCTGGCCGTCCTCGGCGCGAATGGCGGCCCCCACCGGAAACTTGGAATAGGGAGCATGCGCCTTTGCCATGGCCTCACGCGCCGCAACGAAAAGTTCGTTCTCCGACATGGGTCTGTCCTTGTTGTTGTGCATGTCGTTATCCCAAAACCGCTGCGCACTTTTGGGCGACATGCATCTTTGTTTCATGCATGTCGTTGTCCCAAAACCGCTGCGCACTTTTGGGCGACATGCATTAGCGCTCCTTCACATAGGGCACGCCGCCGGCCTTGGGCGGTATCGCCTTGCCGATGAAGCCGGCCAGCAGGATGACGGTCAGGATATAGGGCAGCGCCTGCATCAATTGTACCGGGACCTGGCCGACAAGCGGCAAAGGCGTGCCCTGCAGGCGGATGGCGAGCGCATCGAGGAAGCCGAAGAGCAGGCAGGCGAGCATGACGTTCTTCGGCCGCCATTTGGCGAAGATCAGCGCCGCGAGCGCGATATAGCCCTTGCCCGCCGTCATGCCCTTGACGAAGCCGGCGGTCATCGCCAGCGACAGATAGGCGCCGGCAAAGCCGCAGAGAATGCCGCAGCAGATGACCGCGCGGTATCTGAGCCAGATCACCGAAATGCCGGCGGTGTCGACCGCGCCGGGATTCTCGCCGACGGCCCTTAGCCGGAGCCCGAAGCGGGTGCGGTAGAGGATCCACCAGCTTGCCGGCACCATGATGAAGGCGAGATAGGTAAGCAGGAAATGACCGGAGAGCAGATCCGCATAGATCGGCCCGAGGATCGGCACGTCGCGGATCGCGTCCGCGCCAGGAAGGTTGATCGTCTGGAACCTGGCGCCCTCGGCGAGCGCCGGCGTGCGGCCGCCCTGGCGGAACCAGGCCTCGCCGAGGATCACCGTCGAACCGGCGACGATAAAGTTGATTGCCACGCCCGAGACGATCTGGTTGCCGCGCTGAGTGATCGAGGCATAGCCGTGCACCAGCGACAGCACCACCGAGATGAGGATCGCCGCGAGAAGCCCCATCCAGACCGACTGGGTGACGGCGGCGACGGCACCGGCCGCAAAGGCGGCGCCGAGCATCTTGCCTTCAAGCCCAATGTCGAAGACGCCGGCCCGCTCGGTGAAGAGACCGGCGAGCGCGGCAAAGACCAGCGGCACGGAGACGCGGATCGTCGATTCGAGGAGCACGACGAGGACGTGGAAGAAATCCATGGCTTCAGGCACCCTTGGTTTGGACGACGGCGGCCGCACGCTGGCCGCGCATCGCGAAGGCGCGGGTGATCGCCGGGCGGAACATGTTTTCAAGTGCGCCGGCGAAGAGAATGACGAGGCCCTGGATGATGACAATCATGTCGCGCGAGATCGATGGCATCTCGAAGGCGATCTCGGCGCCGCCCTGGTAGAGGACGCCGAAGAGGATCGCCGCGGGGATGATGCCGCCCGGATGCGAACGACCCATCAGCGCCACGGCGATGCCGACGAAGCCGGCACCCTGCACGAAATCGAGCTGCATGCGGAACTGCTCGCCCATGATCGGGTTCAGCGCCATCATGCCGGCAAGGCCGCCGGAGATCATCATGGTGATGACGGTGATGCGGCTTTCGCGAATGCCGGCGTAGCGCGCCGCCGACGGGCTGTGACCCATGGTGCGCATTTCGTAGCCGAGCTTGGTGCGCCAGATCAGCACCCAGACGCCGAAGGCGGCGGCGAGCGCCAGCAGGAAGGAGATGTTGAAGGGCGCGGTTCCGACATTGAGGCCGAAGATCGACAGCAGCCAGTCGAGCTTCGGCAATTGCCCGCCCTCGGCAAAGGTTCGCGTCTGCGGCGCCATCGACCCGAGCGGCTTCAGGACGCGCGTCAACAGATAGACCATCAGGCTCGAGGCGATGAAGTTGAACATGATGGTGGTGATGACGATGTGGCTGCCGCGCTTGGCCTGCAGCCAGCCGGGCAGGAACGCCCAGATCGCGCCAAAGAAGACCGAGCCGAGGATGGCGAGCGGAAAGACCACATACCAGGGCATCACCTTATCGAGCCACAGGCAGGCAAGCGCCACGCCAATACCGCCGACATAGGCCTGGCCCTCGCCGCCGATGTTGAAGAGCCCGGCATGGAAGGCAACGGCGACGGCAAGCCCCGTAAAGATGAAGGTCGTCGCGTAGTAGAGCGTGAAGCCGATATACTCGCCGCGGCCGAAGGCGCCGTTGATCAGGTGGTATGCGGCCTCGAACGGATTTTCGCCGACGAGCAGCACGACAAGACCGGCGACGACGAAAGCGACGGCAAGGTTGATCAGCGGGATCAGGCCATATTCGACCCAGCCCGGGAGCTTGGCGTAAGGTGTGCTCATTCAGCTGCCTCCATGCGGCCTTCGACGCCGGCCATCAGGAGGCCGAGCTCGCCCTCGGTCGCCTCCGGGCTGCGCTCGCCGACGACGCGGCCGGCAAACATCACGAGGATCCGATCGGAAAGGGAGCGTATCTCGTCGAGCTCGACGGAGACGAGCAGCACGGCCTTGCCCTGGTCGCGCATCTCGATGATCCGCTTGTGGATGAACTCGATCGCGCCGACATCGACGCCGCGCGTCGGCTGACCGATGATCAGCACGTCGGGTCCTCGCTCCATCTCGCGGGCCAGGACGATCTTCTGCTGGTTGCCGCCGGAGAAATTGGCGGTCTTCAGCCGCGCATTCGGCGGGCGAATGTCGTATTTGGCGATCTTCTCCTCGGCATCCTTGCGGATCGCGTCGATGTCGAGGAAGGCGCCCTTCAGGTAACGCGGGTCGTTGTGGTAACCGAGAATGGCGTTCTCGCTCTCCTCGAATTTGAGAACGAGCCCGACGTGATGCCTGTCTTCCGGGACGTGCGCGAGCCCGCGGTTCCTGAGGTCGGCAGGATCCCTATGGCCTGTCACGTCGACGGACCTGCCGTTCAGCAGCACCGTTCCGGAGGCTGCCTTGCGGATGCCGGCGATCGCCTCGAGTAGCTCCGACTGGCCGTTGCCGGCGACACCGGCAATGCCGACGATCTCGCCGGCCCGCACCTCGAAGGAGACGTCGTCGACCATGGTCACGCCGCGGCTGTCCTTGACCGTCAGATCTTGCACCGCGAGCTTGACGTCGCCGGGGCTCGCCTCCCCCTTCTCGACGCGCAGCAGCACGCGGCGGCCGACCATGAGTTCGGCAAGTTCCTCGACCGAGGTCTCGCGCGTCATGCGGGTCGCGACCATCTCGCCGCGGCGCATCACCGAGACCTCGTCGGTGATCGCCATGATCTCGCGCAGCTTGTGGGTGATCAGGATGATCGTCTTTCCCTGCGCCTTGAGCTGACCGAGAATTCGGAAGAGATGGTCGGCCTCGGCCGGCGTCAACACGCCTGTCGGTTCGTCGAGAATGAGGATATCGGCCCGGCGATAGAGGGCCTTGAGGATTTCCACCCGCTGCTGGAGGCCAACCGGCAGCTCCTCGATCAGCGCATCCGGATTGACCTCGAGCGCATATTCCTTCTCGAGCCGTTTCAGTTCCCGGCGCGCCTTGGCGATGCCCTTGTTGAGGATCTGGCTGTCTTCGGCGCCGAGCATGACGTTTTCGAGCACGGTGAAATTCTCGACCAGCATGAAATGCTGGTGCACCATGCCGATGCCGACGGAGATCGCCGTGTTCGGGTCGCGGATGGAGACCGGCTTGCCGTCGACGAAGATCTCACCGCTATCGGCTTGGTAGAAGCCGTAGAGGATCGACATCAGCGTCGATTTGCCGGCGCCGTTTTCGCCGATGATGCCGTGGATCGTGCCTTTGCGAACCTTGAGATTGATGTCCTTGTTGGCGTGGACCAGACCGAAGCTCTTGTCGATGCCGCGCAATTCGATGGCAATATTATCCATATTGGCCTGCGATCCCCTTTTTGCCCGCTTCGGCCTGCCCCAAGACCGTGCCGGCAATTTTTTACCATTTGGTATAAGTTTATCATCGATTTTCCGGCACGAAAGCCTCAAATCGCGATTTCCTTATACTCTCATCGGATCGCCGATGAGAGTCCAGCATGAATATGCACAGGCATATGAGGGGTCAGGGGTCCTAGGCTCTTGCCAGCGAAAGGCAAAATTCCTCAGGGTTCGACCGGCGTTCGCAACAGTCTCAGCGCATTGATCGTCACCAGGACGGTGGCGCCGGTATCGGCCAGGATCGCCGGCCAGAGGCCGGTCACGCCGGCAACGGTCGTTACGAGAAAGACGCCCTTGAGGCCGAGCGCTATCGCGATGTTCTGGTAGATATTGCGCATCGTCTGCCGCGACAGCCTCACCATCGCGGCAATATCCGTGACGCGCCCATGGAGGCTGGCGGCATCGGCCGTCTCGAGCGCCACGTCGGTGCCGCCGCCGACCGCAATGCCGACATCCGCAGCTGCCAGAGCCGGCGCGTCGTTGATGCCGTCGCCGACTTTGGCGACCACGTAGCCATCGCTCTTCAATTCGCAGATGATGCGCTGCTTGTCTTCCGGGAGGAGTTCGGCGCGCGCCTCGATCCCGAGCCGGCCGGCGATCGCCTCCGCCGTGCGCCGGTTGTCACCCGTGAGCATGATCACGCGAAGGCCGCGCTCCGCAAGCGCCTTCACGCCCGTCGCCGCATCGGTGCGCGGCTCGTCGCGCATGGCGAGCGCCCCGGCCGCGCGCCCGTCGGCGATCAGCACCGAAACGGTCTTGCCCTGGCCGTGCAGGGCGGTCACCTGCGCCTTTTGCTCCGCCGTCAATGGCGCGCGGCGGTCAGCCTCCTGCGGCGAGCCGAGGAAGAGGTCCGAGCCTGCCACCCAGCCGTTGACACCCTTGCCGCCGAGGGCCTTGACGTCGGTTGCGGTCGGCAATGCGGCTCCATCGGCCTCGGCACGCGACAGGATCGCCTGCGCCAGCGGGTGGCTGGAGCCCTGTTCGAGGGCGGCCGCATGGCTGAGGACGTCCACTTCGGCTCGGTCGAACCCAAGGATATCCGTCACCAAGGGCCTACCTTCGGTGAGCGTGCCGGTCTTGTCGAAGGCGACGGCGGTGACCTTGCCGATGTTCTCGAGCACGGCGCCGCCCTTGATGAGCAGACCGTGGCGCGCGCCGGCCGAGAGGCTCGCGGCGATCGCCGCCGGTGTGGATATCACGAGCGCGCAGGGGCAACCGATCAGCAGGAGGGCGAGGCCCTTGTAGAGCCACTCCTGCCAGAGGCCGCCGAAGAAGAGCGGCGGGACGATCGCAACCAGG
The DNA here is from genome assembly GCF_000265205.3 of Sinorhizobium fredii USDA 257. Classification (NCBI taxonomy): domain Bacteria; kingdom Pseudomonadati; phylum Pseudomonadota; class Alphaproteobacteria; order Hyphomicrobiales; family Rhizobiaceae; genus Ensifer; species Ensifer fredii. The sequence continues at coordinate 6,207,463 of NC_018000.1, read as the reverse complement.
GCGGCGATCAGGGCCACGGCCGGCGTATAGGTGCGGGAGAAGCGGTCGATAAACCGTTCCGTCGGCGCTTTCATCTCCTGCGCCTCCTCGACGAGTCTGATGACGCCGGCGATGGTGTTGTCGGCGGCAGCGGCGGTGACGCGCAGCCGCAAGGCGCCATCGCCATTGACCGTACCGGCAAAGACGGCGTCGCCGGGCCCCTTCAGGACAGACGCGCTCTCGCCGGTCACCGGCGCTTCGTCGACGCCGCTCTCGCCGGTCAGGACCACGCCGTCGGCGGCGAACCGGTCGCCGGGGCGGACAAGAATGATGGCGCCCACCGGCAGGCTCTCCGCCGAAACCTCGATCATGCGGCCCTCCGCCTCCATGAGCGCCGTTTTCGGCACAAGCGCCGTCAGCGCTTCAATGCTCGCCCGCGCCTTGCCGGCAGCGATCCCTTCGAGGAGTTCGCCGATCAGGAAGAGAAACACGACCATCGCCGCCTCTTCGCCGGCACCGATGAAGACGGCGCCAACCGCCGCGATGGTCATCAGCATCTCGATGGAGAACGGCGTCCCGGCGAGAGCGGCCATAACCGCTCGTCTGGCGATCGGCAGCAGGCCGACAAGCATGGCAAGGGTGAATATCCACGGCTCGGTCACAGGAAAGAGCTTTCCGACGCCGTAGGCCCCGGCGAGCGCGACGCCGCAGGCAACCGTCAGCCTGCCCTTTCTCGTTCTCCACCATGACTCCGCTCGGCGCACATGGTTCGCCGCCGCGCCTACTTGCGAGGGATGGTCCGAGTGTGCGGGCCGAACATCATGTGAGTGCCCATGGCCGCGATCATCACCCGCCACATCATGGGCATGCGCATGCGCGCAGCAAGCATGCTCGCCAGGAGGCGATGCTCCTTGTGACACTTCGCCGGCCAGTGGCATGAGCCCGTAACCAAGCCCGACCAACTTGCGCACGATTGCCGGGCCGATATTGTCGTGGTCGGCATGCCGGACCGTCATCGTGGCCGCAGTCACCGAGACACTGACCTCCTCGACACCAGCGACCCGCCTGACGGCGGTGTCGATCTTCGCGGCGCAGGACGCGCAATCCATGCCTTCGACGCGATATCTGCTTTCCCGAACCGGACCTGTCACGCGTTGCTCCTTTAGCTTCAGAGCAGGCTACAACCTCTAGCGACTAGAGTTACAAGCGAGAATGCCATAGTGGGGCGTAACTGGCGGGTCTGCGAGCGCGCCACAGCTATGGCGCTGAGAGCTTCTGCTGTTCGAGCGGTGGAGTCGGTCGACACGAAGACCAGCGTTTCCGCGCAAACTTCCAGAACCCCTAATTTCTAGTTGCAAAAGCAATGCAACTAGGTATGTTCATCTTCGCTATGGTACAACCTCTGACGCTCGGTGATCACACTCGTAACGTTTGCGGCCGCATTGCCGTGCCATGGCTTTTTTTCAGGCCTCGAGATCAAGAATCGCCCTGACCGGTACCGGTCAGGGCATCCCGCATGGGACCATCCTGACTCCGTCGTGCCGGTCAGGAAGAGTACCGACTGCCCGGCTGCCGGGGAACTGCCACGAACCAACACGATTTGCACCGATGAGCGCTTTCGAACGAGTGATTGGCCAGGAGCTGGCACCGTACCTCCGATCAGTCGGCTTTCTGAGACATGGCCAGACTTGGAATCGGCGTACGGACGGCGTCGTGCAGGTCATTTCCGTACAGCGGTCGATGAACAATACAGAGCTCGATTCCCGCTTCACGGTCAATATCGGCGTGACCCCCGGCACCCGGCCGACAAATGCCAGAGTTGCGGAACATGACTGCAGGGCTCGCCAGCGCATCGGCTTTCTGCGCCCGGAGCGGCAGGATCATTGGTATCGCTATCAGCCGAAGGACGCGGCGAGCGTCCAGCTCGCGGTCGCGGAAGCCCGTGCAGACATAGAAGCTTACGCGCTGCCCTACCTCTCTCAAACGTCAGGCAAGTTTCCATGGCTGTTGCCACAGGCAACGCCGGTGATGCCAGCACATGCGGGGGTCTGGAAGGCATTCGACGGTCTCAGGCGGCGGATCATTCGTCTTTTACCGTCAAAGAGGGCGTCTGGTCGGTAGCCCAAGCAACGGGCGGTGCCGTCCGAGCTGCGGCCGCGACCGGTGGCTGACGACCGAGTCGCAACACTACGCACGACGGGCAGGGCTACTACCTCTTTCCAGCTTCCCGCCGTTGGCTCAGCAAAAATGGTGCTCTCGCGATATAAGCCTGGGCCGTTCATGTTCCAGAGATGACTCCTTCCGATATGCTTCCTGTGCTATGTTTCCGCCTTGTGCTTCCTTGCGGAGGGAAAGCAATATGGAAGCTCTCGCAATCTTCGCACGAAACTGCATTTTCGCTGTTTTCTCCGGCTGCATGCTTCTCTCGTCTCCGGTGGCGGCCGAAGAGGCGGCCGATGTAGCGACCGGGACGCGGCTCGCCGAATTGCTCAGGGCAGCCCGCAACGTCCTTTCGAATTATCAGTCGCTCATCAATGATCCGGCCGTCGCAGACAAGCATCTCGACGGCGAACGTTTCACAGCCGAGGCGATCGCCCTCTATGGCAAGCGCACCGGCGGTCAATTGATCTCCAGCGATCTGGCGGAGCGCGATCGCAAGTTGCTCCAGGCACAGGTCGATGCCATGCGCGAGGTGATCGACGAGCATCAGGACGACATAAACCGGCCCGGGATCGCCTTTAAGGGTTTCGTTCCGGCCGTCTTTGCGCGCCTGATGAACGAGAAATTCGCCGCCAAGGTGGGAAACGAGGCGCTGGTCCGCGTCACTGCGCCGGAGGTCCTGGTGCGTAACCGCAAGTCGCTTCCCGACGCTTGGGAGGCGAAGGTCATCGAGGAGGTCTTTCCGGATCCGCAGAGACCCAAGGGGGACAGCTATACGGAATTGACGACGGTGAACGGCCGCCCTGCCTTTCGCATGCTGCTGCCGGAATATTACACCGAATCCTGTCTTACCTGTCATGGCGTGCCGAAGGGCGAAATCGACGTCACCGGCTATCCGAAAGAGGGCGGTAAAGCGGGTGACCTCGGCGGTGCGATCAGCATCGTCTTGTTCCAATGAGCGCGCTGGGAGAGCAGGTGCGGCCGGTCGTTGTCCCGGCGCCGGCCAAGAGGTTTGCCGGCCGGCTTGCCAACCTGCCGATCTCGGCCCGCGTCGCAACACTGACCGCCGCCGGCCTGATCAGCCTTGTCCTCTCATCGGTCTTTCTCACCCAGGCACTCCACCGCAGCGCCGAGCGCATGGCCGACACCCAGGAATTGTTCGACCGCGCCGCATCGGCGGCGGCGGCGCATGTCGCCTTCGGCGATCTCAGATACTGGCTGACCGATCTCTCCGTCAGCCTGCTGATGAATTCGCAGCGCAACGCGGAGCAGGCCCGCGAACGCCTGCAGGTGCAGCTGGAGCGCCTTGCCAAGCACTCTCCCGACGCCGTCAGAGAAATCCGCACGGAAATCGACGCCTATGTAGAGACGGCGCTGCAGGCAACGGAAAGCTACACCCAGGACAACCGCATTCTCGGCAACACCTTGTTGGCGGAGGCACGTACCCACAGCGGTCATGTCGATGCGAATCTCAACAGGCTGGTCGAGCAGGTCAAGGCCGATGCCGAGGCCGCCCGCAACGAGGTCGTGGCGCAGACGCAGAAGACGGCCACCACCGCGGCCATCCTGGTCGGCGGCGTCGTCCTGATCGGCTCGCTTCTGACGCTCCTCGTGCTGCGCTCGATCGTCGGTCCGCTCCGGCGCCTCAATCGGGTGATCGGTGACCTGACGGAAGGCCGCTACGATGTGGAGATCCCTCAGGAGGGCGGCGACGAATTCGGAGCCATGGCGAAAACGCTTTCGCTCTTCCAGCAAAACGCCATCGAAAAGAAAAAGCTCGAAGACGAGGCAGAGCGGCAAAGGCGGACGATCGCCGCGGCACTCGAGGCGATCTCCGACGGATTTGTCCTCTATGATCCGGATGACAAGATCCTCGTCGCCAACAGCAAATATTGCGAGATTTTCCCAAGCCACAAACCGAACGAGCTTCGCGGTAAGAGCTTCCGCGAGATCCTGCAACAGAACGTCGCAAGAGGGCAGGTGGACCTCGAAGGCAAGGCGCCGCAAGAGTGGATCGAGGAACGCCTGCGCCTCCACCGCGATCCGGCCGGTCTCGCCGACGAGAGGCGGTTCGGCGACAAATGGGTGCGCATCACCAAACGCAAAATCCCCGACGGCGGGACGGTCGCCGTCTATACGGACATCACCGAACTCAAGCAGAGACAGGTCGAGCTCGAGCGGGCCAAGAGCAATGCCGAGGCGGCAAGCGAGGCCAAGAGCCGCTTCCTCGCCTCGATGAGTCACGAATTGCGCACGCCGCTGAATGCGATCATCGGATACAGCGAGATGCTGATAGAAGAGGCACGTGATCACAACGAAGACGAGCTGGTCCCGGACCTCGAGAAAATTGCCTCGGCCGGCCGGCATCTTCTGTCGCTCATCAACGACATCCTCGACCTGTCGAAGATCGAGGCGAACAAGATGGAGGTCTTCCTCGAAACCTTCGATGTCGCCGCGCTGCTGAGCGACGTGAAAGCCACTGTCGCACCGCTGATGGCGAAGAACCGCAACGAGTTCGTGCAGGATCTCGACGGCGATCTTGGAGAAATGCACTCCGACCAGACGAAGCTGCGCCAGAATCTCTTCAACCTCTTGAGCAATGCGGCGAAGTTCACCAATGACGGCCGGGTGACGCTTTCAGCTCGGCGGGAGGGGCGAGCGGACGGCGATTGGCTCGTCTTCAAGGTATCGGATACCGGCATCGGCATGACGTCGGAACAGCAGGACCGGCTTTTCAACGCCTTCACGCAGGCCGATGCTTCCACCACCCGCAACTACGGCGGCACCGGCTTGGGCTTGAGCATCACCCGCAGTTTCAGCCGTATGATCGGCGGCATCGTCAATGTCGAAAGCGAGGTCGGAAAGGGCTCGGTCTTCACCATGGAAGTGCCGGCACTGTGCAAGTGGGAGACCGAAGAGCCACGGCCGGCCGAGCCATCGCAGATCATCCAGCCGGGCCGCACGGCCCTGATCATCGACGACGACCCGGCGGCCCGCAACCTGATCGCAAAAGCGCTCGCGGAAGCAGGTCTTGCCTCGATGCAGGCAGCAAGCGGAGCGGAAGGAATAGCGGTCGCCCGGGAGTATCGACCCGACGCCATCATTCTCGACATCATCATGCCGCGCCAGGACGGCTGGTCGGTGCTGCGCACGTTGAAGAGCGACCCTGAACTCTGCACCATCCCCGTGATCCTGGCGACAATCCTGGCGGATCGCGAGCTCGGCCTCTCGCTCGGCGCGGTCGAATACCTGACCAAACCGATCGACACCGACAAGCTGATCCGGACAATCGAGGCTTGCGGGGGCGGAAACCGCGACGTGCTGGTCATCGACGACGATCAGGCTTCCCGCGACTTCCTGCGGCGCATTCTGGTGAAGAGGGATTGGAAGGTTCACGAGGCAGGCGATGGCATCCGCGGTCTCGAAGTGATGAAACGGCTTCTGCCGCGCCTGGTCCTGCTCGACCTGCTGATGCCGGAAATGGATGGATTCCAGACGCTCAGCGAGATGCAGAGGATCCCGGAGCTGCAGAACATTCCGGTCGTCGTGGTCACGTCGAAGGACCTCTCGGCAAACGAGTTGCGGTGGCTGCGCGAACGGGCGGTCGCCGTCGTGAACAAAGGTGCAAACAGCAGGTCGCAACTGGTCGAGGCGCTCGAGCGCCAGATCGCATCGCGTGAAACGGCCGCCCAGGCCGGCGGCAGCGGCTGAAGCCTACAACGCCCGTGCAACCTTGCGGCAAGCCGGAGGAGACCGGAAATGACGAGAATCCTTCTGGTGGAAGACAATGAAATGAACCGCGACATGCTTTCGCGGCGGCTGTCTCGGCGCGGCTTCGACGTGCTGATTGCGGAAAACGGCAAGGCGGGCGTCGAGCTCGCCGCTTCCGAAAGGCCCGATCTGATCCTGATGGATATGAGCCTGCCGGTCATGGACGGCTGGGAAGCGACCAGACAGATCAAGGCCAACCCGCTCACCTCTACGATCCCGGTCATCGCGCTGACTGCGCACGCCATGGCGAGCGATCGGGACCTGGCGCTCGATGCCGGCTGCGACGACTATGACAGCAAGCCGGTCGACCTGTCGCAGCTTGTCCGAAAGATCGAGCAGTTGCTCACCACATCCAATTGAGTGGCGTTTGAAAATGAGTGTCGGTAACGAATTCCAGCGTCAAGCCTTGGCCACCCACGTGGCGCAGCGGATGGCCGGCCCGGCACAGGCGATCCTCGGATTTCAGGAGTTGTTGCTCGAACAGGCGCGGGACCTCGGCTTGGCACATATGCTGGCCGATCTGGAGCGGATCGGCGCTGCCGCGACACAATTGAACGGTCTGATCGATCGCCTGATCGATGACCAGGCGAACTGTCCGGAGAGAGACGAAGCCGGGGCGGAGGCACGGTTGCGGCACGATCTGCGCACGCCGCTAAATGCCATTATCGGCTATTCCGAAATGATCCTCGAGGAGGCGGGAGACTTGCACCCGCACACGCTGAAGGAGGATCTCGGCGTGATACTGACGGCGGCGGCCGAGCTTTTGAAGCAGGTCGACGCCATCGCCGGTCTTTCGCGCGGGGCGGCCATCGAGGCGCTTCAGCCAAGGGATCAGGCGGGGCTCGACGCAGCCGAACTGGAGCGGCTCCTGTTCAAGACCGGGCATGATGCCTGGCCGGATCAGGGCGGCAGAATTCTCGTCGTCGATGACGTCGCCAGCAATCGCGACCTCCTCTCCCGCCGCCTGCGGCGCGAGGGCCATCGTGTCGCCGTCGCCGATTCCGGCCTCTCGGCGCTTGCGAGACTGCAGGAGGGGGAGTTCGACCTTATCCTGCTCGATATCCTGATGCCGGACATGAACGGCATCGAAGTCCTTTCGCGGCTGAAGGCGGAAGACCGCTGGCGGCACATCCCGGTGATCATGATATCGGGCCTGAACGAAGTGGCCGCGGTGGCCCGCTGCATCGAAGCGGGAGCCGATGACTATCTGACCAAGCCGTTTAATCCGATCCTGCTTCGGGCGCGCATCAACTCCACCCTCGAAAAGAAGCGCTGGCTCGACCGCGAGCACCGCTATCTTGAGCAGATCCAAACGGAGAAGCGGCGCGCCGATAACCTTATCCACGCGATCCTGCCAGACCAGATCGTTGCCCGATTGCAGGGCGGCGAGGAGATCATCGCCGATCGCTTCGATGAGGTGTCGATTCTGTTTGCCGATATCGTCGGCTTCTCGCCCATCGCGGCAAGGCTGCCGCCGTCCGATCTGGTCAGGCGACTGGATAGTATGTTCAGCAAGTTCGATCTGCTGACCGAGCAGCATGGCGTGGAGAAGATCAAGACCATCGGCGATGCCTATATGGCTGCCTGCGGGATTCCGGAGCCTTCGGCGGATCACGCCGACAGGATCGTGGCTCTCGGGAAATCGATGCTGGAATCGTTGCAGGATACGGCCCCCGATGGCGACCGCTTCCGGGTTCGCATCGGAATCCATTCGGGGCCGGTCGTCGCCGGACTGATCGGCCGGCTTCGCTTCGTCTACGACGTCTGGGGAGAAACGGTCAACATTGCGAGTCGCCTCGAATCCCAGGGCGTCCCCGACAGCGTGCAAATCTCGGAAGCGACCAGGCGTGCCTTGCGCGGCCGATGGGCGCTGGAGCCCCGTTGCGCTCTCGACCTGAAGGGCAACGGCAGGATCGAGACCTATCTCGTTCGATAGGCCTGACGCCCGGCGCCGGCTTGTTGCGAAGGGAGACTTGGCGGCGCCCGCCGGCGATCCCGCAGTCTGCTGCCGCTCAAGAAAAGTGCGCCGAGCCTCAGCAGCCCGGCGCTTGGGCGGCATTTCCCTCATCCCACCTTGGGCTCGACCGGCTCCCAAATGCTTATTCTGCGAGTCTCGGGCATCAGATACAGGGCGAGCAGGAAGCATACGGCGGGCACCATGATCGGGTAGATCAGCGCATAGCCGATGCTACCGGTGGCGGCGAAAGCCGCCGAGGTGACGAAGGGCACCAGTCCGCCGCCCCACCCGTTGCCGATGTGATATGGCACCGATACCGACGTGTACCGGATCCGGCCGGGAAAATATTCTGCCAGGAACGCCCCGACCGGCCCATAGACCATTCCGACATAGCAAACCAGGATGAAGATGATGAGGATCGCGGTCGGGTAATTGATGTTTTCAGGCTGCGTGACTGTGCCCAGCCAGAGATACAGCGGGTAGTAAGTGATCGCCGCAAGCAGCATGCCTCCGAGGATCACCGGCTTGCGGCCGATAATGTCGGACAGCCAGCCGAAGAAGATCAAGCTCGGCGTCGCAAGCAGCAGCGCTGCACCGACGATATAGGCGGAGTTCAGCGGGTCCACCTTGGAAACCTGCTGCAGGAAGTACAAGGCCCAGAACTGGCCGCTGTACCAGACCACCCCCTGCCCGATCAGCACGATGGTGGCGATGCCGACATATTTGATGTTGGAACTGAGGAAGGCCTCTTTCCAGGGATTCTGGGTCATCTGCCCCTTGGCCTTGATCTCCGCAAAGATCGGTGTCTCCTGGAGCTGAAGCCGGATGTAGATTGCGATGCCGACCAGCAGGAACGACACCAGGAACGGAACGCGCCACGCCCATGCGTCGAACACTTCATTGCCGAAATAGGTGCGCGTCGCGATGATCACGGCGAGCGACACCACGATCCCGAGGGTCGGAGAGGTCTGAAGCCAGCCGGTGTAGTAGCCGCGCCGTTCGTCGGGCACATGCTCGGCGACATAGGTGATAGCGCCGCCATATTCGCCGCCGAGGCACAGGCCCTGAATCATCCGCAGGGCGAAGAGGAGGAATGCCGCGGTCAGGCCGATCGCCTCGTAGGTCGGGATCAGACCGATCGCGCCAGTGCCCAACCCCATTCCGCTGAGGGTGATGAGGAACGTATATTTGCGGCCGACCCGATCGCCCATCCAGCCGAAGAGAAATGCCCCCAACGGGCGGATCAGGAAGCCTGCGGTGAACAGCGCAATCGTGCTCAAGAGCGCCGCGACCGGGTGTGACTGTTCAAAGAACTTGACCGACAAAACGGCGGCCAAGCTGCCGAAAATATAGAAGTCATACCATTCGATGATATTTCCCACCGAGGCGGCGATGATCACGCGGCGGAAATCCTTCGGGACTTGGATAGCCATGTTTCTTCCTCCCATTGCATCACATGGCCCCCACAATTTTTCAGTATTTTAGCACGAAAACTGTCCGATAAAAGAGTTCTGCTCCGGCAACAACAGATCTCTGAAGTAACGACTTGTCGCGAAAGCTCGACTTTGCCAAGCCTGGGGCGACGATCGCAAGTTCTGACTTACATCGATACATGGTGCGAATGACGACTTCCCCATGCAGAGCGACGTGGAGATTCGAACTTTGCGACGGACACACATCTGTCGCGAATCTCGTCCGACTTCATTTGCAAAAGCGTAAGGGTGTTTTGACCCCACCTTCCGGTTCACGGTTTGATCGTTGATGTTCGGCCTAAAGAGGGCTTCGACATATGACGATCACAGAGTTTATGCATGGCACCAAGGCCGATGAGGCGGTGCAACGGTTCGAGATATTCACTGGCTCGGGCCGGCGTCGTAATTGGAGCAACAAGGAGAAGGAGCGGATCGTCGCCGAGAGCAATAGCGGCGAGATGTCGGTCTGCGCCGTTGCTCGCCGCCATGGGCTGTCGCCTGGGCAGTTGTTCACCTGGCGGCGTCTCGACCGACGCCGGCAGGAGGAGGGTTCGCCGCCAATGTTTGTGCCGGCGGTGATCGAGGCGGTGGAGGAACCGCCAGCGCGTCGCCAGAAGATAGCAGCCAAAACCGCGGCTCCGCGAGTGGCGATCGAACTGGAGATCGGCGAAGCAACCATCAGAATTGCGGCTGGCACCGATGCTGCGACGATCGCCGCAGTCATCCAGGCGCTGAGAGCTCAAGCGTGATCGGGCCGTCGGGTACCGTCCGGGTGATGATTGCCACCAGGCCGGTCGACTTCCGCAAGGGGGCCGAAGGGCTGGCGGCGCTGGTGAAGGCGGAGCTGGGAGGCGATCCATTCTCCGGCACGGTTTACGTGTTCCGGGCGAAACGAACCGACCGGATCAAGCTGATCTTCTGGGATGGCACCGGGATGTGTCTCGTCGCCAAGCGCCTTGAGGATGGCGAGTTCCGCTGGCCGAAGATGCAGGATGGTGTCATGCATCTGACCGCGGCACAGTTCTCAGCGCTGTTCGAGGGGCTGGACTGGAAACGCGTCCACGCCAGAGAGCCGGCGCGTGTTCCCGTAACAGCCGGCTAATACCAACGAGCGCCGTTTCCGACTCTCAGGGATTCCCACGGGGCTTCGAATCTGAATCCATGCAGCAAACGGGAGGTTTGCGATGGGTTCAGCAATTTTGTTGCGTGATGATTTCGATGGGCGTGCTCTTCGACAGCTCGCACGGCAAACGAAGGATGCCAACCAGGCGCGGCGGTTGCTGGCGCTCGCCGAGATTTATGACGGCGGCTCGCGCTCGGATGCGGCACGGATCGGCAGCGTGACGCTGCAGATCGTCCGTGACTGGGTGCTGCGGTTCAATGCGCGCGGCCCCGACGGGCTGGTGAACGGCAAAGCACCCGGCGGCCGAGCGAAGCTGAACGTCGCTCAGCGCCATGCGCTGGCGAAGATCGTCGAAAGCGGCCCGATCCCTGCGATCCACGGTGTCGTCCGCTGGCGGCGCAAGGACCTGGTGCGGTGGATATTCCAGGAATTCCGCATCGCGATGGACGAGACGACTGTCGGCCGTGAGTTGAAGGCGCTCGGCTTCGCCAAGCTGTCGGCCCGCCCGCGCCACTACGCCCAGAACGAGCTGGAGGCAGAAGCTTTTAAAAAGACTTCCCCGCCGCTCTGGCGGAAATCCGAGGCCGGCTCCCGCGCGGCACCGACCTCGAGCTCTGGTGGGCCGACGAAGCGCGCATAGGCCAGAAGAACAAGATCACGCGGCGGTGGGCGCGTCGCGGAACCAGACCCTCCGCACCCTTGGATCAGCGCACCATGTGGGCCTACATCTTCGGGGCCGTCTGCCCGCGGAAGGGAAAGGGTGCGGGCCTTGTCCTGCCCTATTGTGATACCGAAGCCATGCAGCAGCATCTCGCCGAGATCAGCCAGGCCGTCGATGAGGGAGCGCATGCCGTGCTCATCCTCGATCAGGCCGGATGGCACGTCACGCCGAAGCTCAAAGTGCCGGACAACATCACCCTGATGTTCCTGCCGCCTCGTTCGCCGGAACTGAACCCCGTGGAAAACGTCTGGCAGTTCCTGCGCGACAACTGGCTCTCGAACCGCATCTTCAAAGACTACGACGACATCGTCGCCCATTGCTGCGCCGCGTGGAACAAGCTCGTCGACCAGCCGTGGAAGATCATGTCCATCGGACTCCGCGAATGGGCGCATCGGTCATGATCACCGCTCGTTGGTATAAGGGTCCGCGACCAATTGAATCAGGGGCGTGGAGGCTCTGCCCTCAGGCCAACGAATATGCTCTGTTGCGCCCATGACGATGACGGCGGACGAGCTTCCCGACGACCTGGAGACGCTGAAGGCGATGGTGCTTTCGCGCGAGGCGGAGAATGCGCGGCTGCGCCAGATCATCAAGGAGTTGCAGCGCCACCGCTTCGGCCGCCGGGCCGAGACCTTGCCCGAGGACCAGCTTCTGCTTGGCCTCGAAGAAGCGGAGCAGATCGAGGCGGACGCGGACGAGGAAAAGGCGCAGGCTGCCATCGCGGAGCGTCAGGTGCGGGCGGCAAAACGCCGGAGCAATCGCGGCTCGCTTCCCGCCCATCTGCCGCGAGTCGAAACGGTCGTCGACATCGATGACCATGCCTGCCCCTGCTGCCAACATCCGCTTCACCGGATCGGCGAGGATGTCAGCGAGAAGCTCGACATCGTTCCGGCCCAGTTCCGGGTCCTGGTCGTGCGCCGCCCGAAGTATGCCTGCCGTGCCTGCGAAGACGTCGTCGTTCAGGCTCCGGCTCGCGCGCGGCTGATCGAAGGCGGCATTCCGACGGAGGCGACCGTCGCCCAGGTGCTGGTCTCTAAATACGCCGATCACTTGCCGCTCTATCGGCAGGCGCAAATCTACAAGCGCCAAGGGATCGACCTCGATCGCTCGACGCTCGCCGATTGGGTCGGCCGTGCCGCCTGGCACCTGCGTCCGGTCCACCAGCGGCTGCTTGATCACCTGAAGGCAACCTCCAAGCTCTTTGCCGACGAGACCACCGCTCCGGTTCTTGATCCGGGGCGTGGCAAGACCAAGACAGGCCAGCTATGGGCCTATGCCCGCGACGATCGACCATGGCAGGGCGACGATCCGCCCGGCGTCGCCTACGTCTATGCGCCGGACCGCAAGGCCGAGCGGCCGATGTCCCATCTCGACGGATTTGCCGGCATCCTGCAAGTCGACGGCTACAGCGGCTACCGGCCGCTCGCCGAGAAGAATGGTGTATCCTTGGCCTTCTGCTGGAGCCATGTCCGTCGGCGCTTTTACGAGCTGGCGGCTGCCGGTCCCGCGCCGATCGCCGGCGAGGCGCTCAAACGCATCGCCGAGCTCTATCGCATCGAGGACGAGATACGCGGACGGACGCAGGATGAGCGTCGTGCCGTACGCCAGCAAAAGAGCCGCCCGATCGCTGACGGTCTCGCGCCCTGGCTGCGCGAACAACTCGCTCTGATCAGCCAGAAGACGAAGCTCGCCGAGGCAATCCGCTATGCGCTCTCACGCTGGGAAGGGCTCACCCGTTTCATCGACGACGGTCGCATCGAGATCGATTCCAACACCGTCGAACGCTCGATCCGACCGATCGCGCTCAACCGGAAAAACGCACTCTTCGCCGGCTCCGACGCCGGAGCCGAGCAATGGGCGACCATTGCTTCGCTGATCGAAACCGCCAAGCTCAATGACGTCGAGCCGCTTGCCTATCTGGCCGACGTCCTCAGCAGGATCGTCAACGGCCATCCGAACAGCCAACTCGATGACCTGCTGCCTTGGGCTTACGCCGCAAGCACGAAGCCCAACGCCGTGGCATGAGAGCACCGCTTATTCGAGCCGAATTATGACGGCCGTCACCTCGGTCGCAGACGTTACTCCTATAACGTGTCCGCATTCTTCCCGGCGAGGCGATGACGCTGTAGAGTCGAACGTGCGCCCGACCATCCCACCTGGAGGCTCCGTATGGCTGAGGTCTTGCTGTTCCACCACGCACAGGGACTGACCCCGGGTGTATGCGCGTTCGCCGACGACTTGCGGGCCAGGGGTCACATCGTTCACGCGCCGGACCTGTTCGACGGACGCACGTTCCAGAGTATCGATGAGGGTCTCGCCCACATCGGTGAAATCGGATTCGACGAAATGCGGGAGCGCGGCGTCCGCGTCGCCGACGAACTGCCTCCCGAGCTCGTCTACGCCGGGTTCTCGTTCGGTGTGCTGCCGGCACAGAAGCTGGCACAGACACGGCCCGGAGCCCGCGGAGCCCTGCTCTTCTACTCTTGCCTGCCGATCAGAGGCGAGTGGGCCTTCGGACCCTGGCCGGACCGCGTCGCGGTCCAAATCCACGGTATGGACAACGACCCGATCTTCGTCGGCGAGGGCGACATCGACGCCGCCCGCGAGATCGTCGAGAAGGTCGAGGACGCGGAGCTTTTCCTGTACCCCGGCGATCAGCACTACTTCGCCGACAGCTCGCTCCCGTCGTACGACGCGGATGCGACCGCGCTACTCACTATCCGAGTGCTTGAGTTCCTGGATCGCGTCTGATCCATGCCGGCGTCTGGCTTGAGCTCAGTCCGAAAGGTGGTCCCGCAACAGCGCTTACGCAAAAGCTGTTCTGCTGCGGACAACAACGTGCAGCGCTTCAGTGCTACAGACCATTTGGGGAGGCTGACAAACGCGCGGCGTTACGGGTGTCCTGCACTCGGTGACGCAGCGTGGCAGTGGCGAGTTCGGTGTGTGCGGTGGGCGGTAAAAGCAAAAGGCCCGCCTGGGATGATCCGGGCGGGCCTTGTTGTTGTCTTGCGATTGGTTGCGGGGGCAGGATTTGAACCTGCGGCCTTCAGGTTATGAGCCTGACGAGCTACCGGGCTGCTCCACCCCGCGTTATTTCTGAACCGGCTGTTTTAGCCCGGTTGTTTTTGTGTTTGCCGGTCCTCGGCCTTTGGCCTGCGGTCCGGAGGGCTGCTGCACCCGGCGTTATTTTTGCGGTTTCCGAAGCAAAAAAGGCCGCGTTGAGCGGCCCATTGTTTCGGCCGGGCCGAAGGCTGAAGAGAAGATGATCTTTTTGCGCCGCTGCCTTGTCCGTCTCGTTGGCTCGACGGGGAGCGGCGTTTTACGCTTGCGATTTGCAGACCTGGCAGCGACCTACTCTCCCGCGTCTTAAGACGAAGTACCATCGGCGCTGGGGCGTTTCACGGCCGTGTTCGGAATGGGAACGGGTGCAGCCACCCCGCCAGAACCACCAGGTCGGCAAAGCGCAAGCTTTGCTCCCCGGAGGGAGCAAACTGATTTGAGAAGCTGGCTGAAGTTTTCACTTCATTTTTTGAACACGTCTTTGACGGTGCTTGTGGCGCTTGCCGAGCTTCAGCTCCGCAAGGCCAAAGGCCGTCGCGCCATCTGGCGCGGCCCGTCCGGAGCGCTTTGGCGCGTCAGGACAGTCAACAGCTCATCTTTTGATGAGCATGAGCAATGGGAACGATCAAGCCGATCGAACGATTAGTACCGGTAAGCTTCATGCGTTGCCGCACTTCCACACCCGGCCTATCAACGTGGTCGTCTTCCACGGTTCTCAAGGGAATACTCGTTTTCAGGTGGGTTTCCCGCTTAGATGCCTTCAGCGGTTATCCCTTCCATATATAGCTACCCTGCTATGCCCTTGGCAGGACAACAGGTCCACCAGAGATATGTCCATCCCGGTCCTCTCGTACTAGGGACAGATCCTGTCAATATTCCTACACCCACGGCAGATAGGGACCGAACTGTCTCACGACGTTCTGAACCCAGCTCACGTACCGCTTTAATTGGCGAACAGCCAAACCCTTGGGACCTGCTCCAGCCCCAGGATGCGATGAGCCGACATCGAGGTGCCAAACAACCCCGTCGATATGGACTCTTGGGGGTCATCAGCCTGTTATCCCCGGCGTACCTTTTATCCGTTGAGCGATGGCCCTTCCACGCGGGACCACCGGATCACTATGACCGACTTTCGTCTCTGCTCGACTTGTCAGTCTCGCAGTCAGGCGGGCTTATGCCATTGCACTCGACGAGCGATTTCCGACCGCTCTGAGCCCACCATCGCGCGCCTCCGTTACTCTTTCGGAGGCGACCGCCCCAGTCAAACTACCCACCATACACTGTCCCGGATCCGGATGACGGACCGCGGTTAGACATCCATGACGATAAGGGTGGTATTTCAAGGATGGCTCCACGAGAACTGGCGTCCCCGCTTCAAAGCCTACCACCTATCCTACACATGCCGACACGAATGCCAGTGTAAAGCTATAGTAAAGGTGCACGGGGTCTTTCCGTCTGACCGCAGGAACCCCGCATCTTCACGGGGAATTCAATTTCACTGAGTCTATGTTGGAGACAGCGGGGAAGTCGTTACGCCATTCGTGCAGGTCGGAACTTACCCGACAAGGAATTTCGCTACCTTAGGACCGTTATAGTTACGGCCGCCGTTTACTGGGGCTTCGATTCAGAGCTTGCACCCCTCCTCTTAACCTTCCAGCACCGGGCAGGCGTCAGACCCTATACGTCGTCTTGCGACTTCGCAGAGCCCTGTGTTTTTGATAAACAGTCGCTACCCCCTGGTCTGTGCCACCCCATCTGACTTGCGTCAAAAAGGGTCACGCTTCTTCCGAAGTTACGCGTGCAATTTGCCGAGTTCCTTCAACATAGTTCTCTCAAGCGCCTTGGTATACTCTACCTGACCACCTGTGTCGGTTTCGGGTACGGTCTATACGGTGGAGCTATTTCCTGGAACCGCGCCGCCGCCCGGACAATCCAATAAGTCCGAACAACTTGTGCGATCCGTCACTACCACCAGGCCCACGAATATTAACGTGGTTCCCATCGACTACGCGTGTCCGCCTCGTCTTAGGGGCCGGCTAACCCTGCTCAGATTAACTTTAAGCAGGAACCCTTGGTCTTTCGGCGAGAGGGTCTCTCACCCTCTTTATCGTTACTCATGTCAACATTCGCACTTCCGATACCTCCAGGACCCCTCACGGGTATCCCTTCACAGGCTTACGGAACGCTCCGCTACCCCTACGTCTTCGCTAGAAGATCGTAAGCCTCAGCTTCGGTGCATGGCTTCAGCCCCGTTACATTTTCGGCGCAAAGACCCTTATTTAGACCAGTGAGCTGTTACGCTTTCTTTAAATGATGGCTGCTTCTAAGCCAACATCCTGGTTGTTTTGGGATCCTCACATCCTTTCCCACTTAGCCATGACTTGGGGACCTTAGCTGGAGGTCAGGGTTGTTGCCCTTTTCACGACGGACGTTAGCACCCGCCGTGTGTCTGCCGACTAGTACTCCCCGGTATTCGGAGTTTGGTTAGGATCAGTAAGACGGTGAGTCCCCATAGCCCATCCAGTGCTCTACCCCCGGGGGTATTCGGTCGACGCTCTACCTAAATAGATTTCGCGGAGAACCAGCTATTTCCGAGTTTGATTGGCCTTTCACCCCTAGCCACAAGTCATCCCAATCTATTGCAACAGATGCGGGTTCGGTCCTCCAGTTGGTGTTACCCAACCTTCAACCTGCTCATGGCTAGATCACTCGGTTTCGGGTCTAATGCGACATACTAAGGCGCCCTGTTCAGACTCGCTTTCGCTACGCCTCCACCTACCGGCTTAAGCTTGCATGTCACACTAAGTCGTTGACCCATTATACAAAAGGTACGCCGTCACCCTTGCGGGCTCCGACTGTTTGTAGGCATCCGGTTTCAGGTTCTATTTCACTCCCCTTGTCGGGGTGCTTTTCACCTTTCCCTCACGGTACTTGTTCGCTATCGGTCATGCACGAGTACTTAGGCTTGGAGAGTGGTCTCCCCATGTTCAGACAGGATTTCTCGTGTCCCGCCTTACTCAAGGACAATGCGTGTTCTACGTGTACGGGGCTATCACCCGCTACGGCCGACCTTTCCAGATCGTTCCACTTTATTCCGCATTGCCACTGGCCTGGTCCGCGTTCGCTCGCCACTACTTGCGGAGTCTCGGTTGATGTCCTTTCCTGCAGGTACTTAGATGTTTCAGTTCCCTGCGTTCGCTTCTTATCCCTATTGAATTCA